>JAYUYF010000218.1:0-11364 GCA_043752605.1 Roseiflexaceae bacterium | reverse complement strand
CCTACGGCAAGTGCAACAGTGCGGCTTCGAACGCGAGCTGTGGATTGACATTCTCGCGCAGGCGGCGCTCGGCGAGCGCGATCTGCGTGAGTGCGCCGTGGATCTGCGCCAGCGAGAGCGTACGCGCATCGCGCGTGAGTTCATCGCTACGGTCAACATTGATCACCGCCGCCGGGCTGCCCGCCGCCGTCAGTAGCAGATCGCGCCACCACTCCTGCCAGCGCTCGATGAGCTGGTAGACGCTGGCCGGGTCGGCGCGGAACTCCTTCGCGCGCTCGTCGGCCCATTTGAGCCGCTCACTGCGCGACCGTGTGCCCAGCGCGGCCAGATCATCGATCTGCGCCACGCGCTGCTCGATCTGCTCGGGTTGCTGCGCCAGATCAAACGCCAGGCCGGCGCGGCCGCGGCTCCAGGCCGCCAGCGTGGTGGCATCGTCTGCGGTGATGCCGCGCGCCAGCAGCGCGGCGCTGATCAACGGCCGTGCCACGGGCCGCAGCCGCAGCACCCGGCACCGCGATGCGATCGTCGGCAACAGATCGCCATCGGTGTGCGCGATCAAAATGATTACGGCATATGGTGGCGGCTCTTCGAGCGTCTTGAGCATCGCGTTGGCGGCGGCATCGGTGAGCCGTTCGGCATCATCGAGGATGAAGACCCGGCGGTGCGCCTCGTATGGCTTGAGTGTGATATCGCCCTGCCAGGCGCGCACGCTATCGATGCCGAGATCGCGCCGTTTTGCGCCATCGTCACCCTTCGCCTCAGCGGCCTGTTGCGCCATGCCACCGATCCGCAGATCGGGGTGGTTGCCGCGCGCGATCCGGCCACAATTGCGGCAGGTGCCGCACGGCTCGCCCGGCGTGCGCTCGCAGTTGAGTGCCTGCGCCAGCCGCAATGCCAGTAAGCCTTTGCCCAGCCCGCGCGGCCCGCTGAACAGATAGGCGTGCCCCAGCCGATCGCCCGCGATCGCCAGCCGTAGCTGCGCCACCGCCCACGCGTGCCCCACGATGCCCCAGTTGGTGTCTTCGCTCATGCACCGAATTATACCCGATGCTGCGGTATACTACCCGCAACACAAAAGGGGGAACCCATGACCAAAACACTCACCCACGACGAAGTCCTTGAACTCGACCGGTTTGCCGTCGACGTTGCATTGCTCCAGGGGCTCTGGACCGAGGCGCAGTATCTGCGGCTGAGCACGGCCACTAATCGTCTGCTCGAATATGTTGATGGCACGATCGAGGTTGTACCAATGCCAACCGAATATCATCAGGGGATCGTCGGCAAATTGTATGTGTTGTTGCTGGCATATCTAAGCGCGCGTGGCGGCAAAGTCTTCTTTTCGCCGTTGCGGTTGCGCACAGCTGGAGGGCGCTTCCGCGAACCCGATTTGCTAGCGGTGCGTTCGAGCAGCGATCCGCGCCGGGCCAACGATTACTGGCGTGGTGCTGATCTGGTTATCGAAGTGATTAGTCCCGACGACCCGCAACGCGATACCGTACAGAAGCGCACAGAATATGCGCGTTCGGCGATCACTGAGTACTGGATCATCGACCCGCGCGATGAGACGATCCTGGTGTTGGCACTCGCCGAAGACGCGTACACCGAATATGGCCATTTCGGGCGTGGCGGCGTGGCGACATCGCCCGGCTTTGAAGGGTTGCTGGTGCCGGTCGATCATGTGTTCGACGCGCACTAACGCCGTGGTACAATCGCGCGAGATCCGTACACAGGAGCAGCAGTTGTGACGAGCTACCGCGAAGCGGGTGTCGATATCGATGCCGCCACACAGGCCAATGCGCTGATGAGCGCTGCTGTGCGCTCGACCTACACGCCGCAGGTGCTGGCCGGCATGGGCGCGTTTGGCGGGTGTTTTGCGCTCGACGATCAGCAGGTGCTGGTGGCCTCGACCGACGGTGTGGGCACCAAGACGCTGGTGGCCGCCGCGCTCGGGCGCTACGACACCGTGGGCCAGGATCTCGTCAACCACGCGATCAACGATATCCTGGTGCAGGGCGCGCGGCCGTTGTTCTTCCTCGATTATATCGCGCTGGCGCAGCTCGATCCACAGCAGGTGGCCGATCTGGTGGGCGGTGTGGCGGCGGCCTGCCGCGCGGCGGGTGTGGCGCTGATCGGCGGTGAGACCGCGCAGATGCCGGATGTCTACCGTGACGGGGCGTTTGATCTGGCCGGCACGATCGTGGGTCTGGTGCAACGCGACGCGATGCTGCCGCGCGGCGTGGCGGCGGGTGATGCGATCCTGGCGCTGCCATCGAGCGGGCTGCACACCAACGGCTATTCGCTCGCCCGGCGGCTGGTGGCCGAGATCGGCTACGACGCGCGGCCGGATCTGCTGTTGGGTGAAAGCGTGGGCGATGCGCTGCTGGCGGTCCATCGCTGCTACGTACCGCAGGTGACGGTGTGGCAGGCTGCCGGAATTGCACTGCACGCGCTGGCGCACATCACCGGCGGTGGGCTGTGGGACAATCTGCCGCGTGTGCTGCCCGCAGGGCTGGGTGCCGAGCTGCGGCGCGGGAGCTGGCAGGTGCCGCCGATCTGCCGCTTGCTGGTGGATCTTGGCAAGCTCGACGAGTACGAAGCGTATCACGCGCTCAACATGGGGCTCGGTATGCTGGCGATCGTCCCCGCCGCTGCGGCGGACGCCGCGCGCGCGGCGGTGCCCGAGGCACTGGTGGCAGGGGCGGTGGTGGCAGGGCCGGGCGTGCGGTTGGTGGACATGATCCCGTAGGGCGATGGGACGGACGCAACACATGATTTCACTGGGTACACAACTGGCCGAAGGCAAGACCAAGATCATCTACGCGCACCCCGCCGACGCGGCACTGGCGATCATGGCGCACAAAGACGGCATCACCGCTGGTGATGGTGCGCGCCGCAATACGATCCTGGGCAAGGGGGTGCTCAGCGGCCGCACCACAGCGAATGTCTTTGCATTGCTCGAACGCCACGGTATCGCCACGCACTTCATCGAGGCATCCGAACCGATGCTGATGGTGGTGCGACGCTGCGCCATGATCCCGCTCGAGGTAGTGACGCGGCGCGTGGCCACGGGTAGCTATCTGAAGCGCCACGGCGATGTGATCGAGGGCACGCGCTTTGATCCGCCACTGGTCGAGTTCTTCCTCAAAGACGATGCCAACCACGATCCGCTGATCAGCCGCGCGCAGATCGTGGCTCAGGGTGTGGCCCCCGCCGCTGATGTGGCCGCGATGCACGCGCGGGCGCTGGCGGTCTTCGCGGTGCTGGAAGCCGCCTGGGCAACCCACGACGTGCTCCTGTGCGATCTGAAGATCGAGTTTGGGAGAACCGTGGCGGGTGAGTTGCTGGTGGCGGATGTGATCGACAACGATTCGTGGCGGATCTGGCCCGGCGGCGACAAGACGCGCATGCTGGATAAACAGGTCTACCGCAACATGTCCGAAGTGACTGACGCCGGGCTCGACGCTATCCGTGCGCGCTATGCGCAGGTGGCAGCGATGACCGATGCCTGGCGCTAGCCGCGGCGCAGCGTGATGATCGCGGGGACGCGGCCAAACATCCAGAAGCCAATCGGGATGCCAATGATGCTCGCGCTGAGCGCCCATGCGGCGGTGATCCACAGCGCGCTCAGCCACCAGCCCACCGGGATAAAGTAGATCGCGCGCACGAGGAACGGATGTTGTGGCACACCGGTGGCGTAGATCTCGCCGCTGTGCCCGCGCACGAATTGCAGATCCTCAGCGCGCAGGGTTGTCACCTGTGGCAGGCGGTTGAGCATCCACAGGCCAAATGGCAAGCCGATAACGGTCACACACAGCAGCCACGCCACGGCGGCCCAGATCCCGCTAAACCAGAGCCCGAAAAAGACAAAATAGAGTAATCGCAACAGTATGTGCGGGTTGCGTTGGGTGGTGGCCGATATCGTCGTCATGGTACTGCTCCCCTGGTGTATGCTCTCCGGGAACATGGACGCTACAGATCGGGAATTGTTGCGGGTACACGCACGTAGCGCCAGCCCGCCACACCCGTTCCGAGCGCGAGGGCCAGCAATGCGACGCTGTAGCCTGCGGGCAGGTAGTTGCCGGTGGCGTCGCGCCCCGCCGCGCTGAGTACGACACCAAACAACGACTGAAGCAGCGCCGCGCCACCAAAACCACACATGTTTACCGTCGTCGCGGCGCGCCCGCTCATGTGTTGCGGGAACTGCTGGCGAATATCGGTGAGCAGCACCAGATTGAACGCACCGGTGAAGCCAAGGGCCGCATAAAGCGTACCAATGATATACGGTGGCCACTGCACGAGCGGTTGCCCGAGCAACACCAGACAGCCGACGAAGATCGGGGCAACGACGGCAAAACTGCCGCGATTGCCGCGCCAGGTGGCCATCGGCCCCGAGGCCAGATACCCCAGCGCCAATCCACTACTGAGCAACAACAACTGTGCGGCCGCTTCGGCGGTGCTGTAGCCGTACACTTCGATCAGAAACGGTGCGCCCCAGAGCGTCTGAAGCGCGAGCAGGCTGCCTATCAGAAAGAAGTTCATCGGCCCGATGCGCCAGAATGCGGCGCTGCGAAAGATCTGGCCAAAACCACCACGTGTTGTGCCGGGCTGCTGCCAGGTGGCTCCGGCTGGTGCATTGCGTGTCAGCAGCGCGATTAGCGCCGCGCTGACCGCCACGAACACGGCGCAGCCCACAAAGACTGCGCGCCAGCCGACCTGCGCATTGGCCCACGCCAGCGGCGATGCCGCCACCAGACCGCCGCTCGCGCCAAGGCTCACCATGACGCTGCTGAGGATCGGGTACCGCTGTGGGCCAAACCAGATACCAAAGGCTTTGAGCAACCCCATGAGCCCGCCCGCCATGCCGATACCGATCAGCGTCCGCCCGAGCGCGGCCTGCGCAAAATCCTGGGCTCCAGCGAAGATCAGCGCGCCCACAGCGGCAAAGAGCATGAGCAATGGCATGGTCGTGCGCGTACCGTAGCGATCGAGTGCGCCACCGAGTGGCAACTGCACTGCTGCGAAGCCGACATAAAACAGGCTGGTCATCACCCCCAGGTCGGCCCCGGAGAGCCCAAGATCCGCGCGCAGGTCGGGGGCGATCACGGCATTCGCGGCACGCAAGAAGTTCGAGATAAAGTAGCCGAGTCCAAAACACCAGAAGAGCAGGAAGCGGTCGCGCATTGAGGCCACATTTCTACATGCAAAATTGAGAATTGCCGGATCTGGTCAAGGTTGCACGCAAAGGTGCGAAGCCGCGAAGCACCTGCTTACCCGCTCATGCACCGGCCTCGCGTAGTTCCTCGAGCAGGGTAGCAAGTCCGGCGCTATCCATGCCGCGCGCAGCCGCCGCCTGACTGAGCGGCTCGAACGGGTTAATATCGTGGATCTGCCACGGGATCTTGTGCTGGTGGAGAACGTCACGGGCGGTGGGCTGCGCAGCGGCGAGCAGCGCAACGGGGGTGCGGGCGCTCACGGGCGGCAGCGGCGCGCGCGGCACATCGCGTTGCGCGGGCATGCGCGCACCAACCTGCTCCAGCAGCGCGATCATATTTCCCCCAAACACGGCCTGCTGGCTAGCGAAATCTGGCAAGCACGCGGCGAGATCGGCGGCGAACCCGGTCATCGCGGGCTCGCGGCTGGCGCGCGGCGTGAGCAACAGCGGGTAATCTGAGCCATACAGAATTTTGTGCGGGCTGACGCAGGCCAACGCCGCGCGCACGATCGCGGCCGTCGGGTAGGTCAGCGGCGAGGCGGCGGTATCGTAGCATACGTTGGCCAGCGCGGCGGCGACCTGCGGGATGATCTCATAGAACAGCAGGCCGCCGCCCCAGTGCGCCAGGATCAGCTGCAATTTGGGGTAGCGCACGGCCAGTTCGTAGGCGCGTTGTGGCGCGGTGGGCACTTTGCCAGGGTAATTGCGGCCGACCGGCGCGTTGATATGGATGTTGAGCGGGAGATCGTGAGCAAGACAGGCCTCGACGAGTGCCAAAAATGCCGGATCGTCCCAGCCATAGCCCTGCGCGTAGGGGCTGAGCTCGCCGACGCCACGCGCGCCCGCCGCAACAGCGCGCCGCAACTCCTCGTGAGCCGCCACGCCCGCCAGCGGCTGGAGCACCACAAACGGGATGATACGCTGTGGATATTGCTGCGCCAGATCGAGCGTGGCCGTGTTGCTCATTACACAGCTGGCGTGTTGCTGCGGGTAGAGCCCGAGCACGACCAGTTGGTCGATCTGTGCGGCATCGGCATCGGCCAGCATGCGCGCGGCGCTGGCATAGCCCTGTGGCCCACCAGATGACTGGAGCAGCGCGAGGTATGGCTCCGCTCGGGCGTGCGCCGTGCGGGTATCATCGGTCGCAGGTGGGACGAAATGCACGTGCGCGTCGATGCGCATCATCGACTGGCGCGTGTGAGCACGGAGCGCAGGCCGTCCTGCAGCGTGGCGCGGGTGGCGAAATCGGAGAACGACACACCGAGTTGCACCAGCGTCTGCGCGACTTCGGGCCGGATGCCGGTGAGCACGACGGAGGCACCCAGCAGTCTGACGGCACGTGCCGCGCGCACGAGACTGCCCGCGACGTAGGTATCGACGATCGGTACGCCGGTGATATCGATGACCACCGTGTGTGCCGCCCGTTGAGCCACCGCTTCGAGCAGTCCTTCGATGATTCGTTCGCCGCGCGCACCGTCGATCGCACCGATCAGCGGCAGCACCACCACACCATCGGCGACGGGCATGACCGGCACGCCCAGTTCGCGCACGGTGGCGGCGAGCGTGCGCTCGATATCGACCGATGCCGCGAGTGAATCACGGCTCTCGCGCAGCGAGCTCAGCAGCAGATCCATTGCCAGCCGTGTCTCGATCAGCGCAATCCAGACGCCCGCAGTGTTGGTAATCTGGCTGAGATCACGTTCGTGGACACGCAGCACACACAGACCGCTGGGCGTACCGTTGACGCGCACGGTAAAGATGCTGAGCAACAATTCTTCACGCTCGTCGGCGAGCCCCACAATACTGGCCAGCGCTGCGGGCGGCAGATCGTTTGGCACCGCATCGTACTGGCCGGCGAGCGTGAGCCGCTCGGGGCTTGCCGGATCGCGTAAATACAGCCAGGCGTTACGCACGATCGTCTCGCGCATCCACGCCAGCGAGACCAGCGTTTCGCGATCGATGCGAAACAGGTCGAGCAGCACATTGTTCAAATCGAGTGTTTCCGCGTGGCGAAATTCGCGCATGGTTGCGGTCTGCGCATAGGCTACGGGCAGTGCGCGTTGTGCCATCGCGCTGAGGTGATCGGCGCGTCCGGGCGCAGCATCGTGTGGGATACCGCGCAACAGTTCGAGCGCCTGCTGGACGCGAGTCGGGTCGATGTGCCGCCCGCCGACGATCTCGGGCAGGCGGCGCTGGAGCATATTGATCCAGGGGCGATCCTCACCACTGGCGAGGGCAGTCGCGTGGCTCTGCACCAGATCGTGTACCGCGCCGACAATCTCGGGCGTGGCGGGCGTATCGAGCACGTCGATCAGTTGATCCGCAATCGGCAGGGTTGTGTCACGCGGCAGGATCTGATGCGCCCAGCCGGGCGTGCTACCGCAGCTTGATCGAACGATCAGGCTGGTAGGCACCAGCACCGTCGTATTGGCACGCTGCGGATCAGCAAAGACATCGAGCAGCACCTGAACCGCAGTGCGGCCCAGATCGCGAAACGACTGGCGCACGGTCGTCAGCGGCGGTTCGGTCGTCAGCGCGATCGGGGCATCATCAAAGCCCGTTACGGCGCAATCATCTGGCAGCCGCAGACCGAGTTCGCGTAGCGCACCAATTGCACCTGCGGCGAGTTCGTCTGTGGCTGCCGCGATCGCGGTAAACGGCACGTCCTGTGCGCGCAATTGCTGTACTGCTTCGGCTCCTGCCAACGCGGACCAGTACTCGCGCCGCCAATCGATTGTGGTGCAGACCAGATCGGGGTCGAGCGGCAGCCCGTGTTCGCGCAGTGCCTGCTGGTAGCCAGCATAGCGTTCGGCAATATCGCTGTTTGGTGTATGGCCGACAAACGCGATCCGCGTGTGCCCGAGGCCGATCAGATGTGTGGTGGCGAGGTACATACCCTGGACATTATCCGGGATGACGCGCGCGTAGCCGGCGATCTGCGCGGCGGGGCTGATCAGCACAATCGGCTTCTGCGTAGGTTGCATCGCGCGCGCCCAGTCGGCGCTGTGCGCGGCGGTGCTGACAATCCAGCCATCGATCTCGCGCACCAGCGGTAGTCGATTTTCCACAAACAGGTCGCTTGCGGAACCAACATTCGTCTCGAGCCCAGCGTGGTAGACCACCATTGTACAACCCGCCTCGTATGCGGCGCGCCGTGCGCCACTGAGGAGGCGCAGATGGTCTGCGCCGCTGAGCAACGGCATGAGGAATCCAAAGATACGCGGTTGAGTCGGCGGCATACGGGTACTTTCTCAGCTTGGCAGTTGATCGATACGCTGTTGCATATCATCGCGCGCGGGTGCATCACCGCGCTGGGTATATAATTCGAGCGCGCGCTCATAGTTGTTGCGTGCGCTGGCGTTATCGCCGAGCAGGGCAAACAGCGCGCCACGATCACGGTACAGATCGGGGTTCTCGCGGTCGAGATCGACGAGCGCGTCGAGATCGGCGATCGCGAGTGCATAGCGCTTGATATTCTGGTGGGCGGTGGCACGGCGGCGCAAGGCATCGCGCGCCGCTGGCTCGATCGCCAGCAAGCGGGTCGTATCCGCGATCACGGTTGTGTCATCCTGTTGCGCGAGCGCAATTTCGATCCGGCCACGATACGCCGCAGCGGTATCGGGTGCGATCTGGAGCGCCGCGTCAAAATCGGCACGCGCGGCAGCGAGTTGACCCAGCGCGATGTAGACCTCGCCACGGTTGACCAGCGTCGCGCTGTTCGCGGCATCGAGCTTGAGCGCGGCATCGAGGTCCTCGAGCGCGGCATCAAAGCGTTCGAGCCGTTTACGTGCGATGCCACGCCGCAGATACGAAAGCGGGTCATCCGTGCGGCGCGTGATCGCCTCGTTAAAATCGCGCTCGGCCAGCGCCCACTCCTGGATGCGCAGATACGAACGGCCGCGGTTATGATAAATTGCAGCGGTATCGACACCGAGGCCGATCGCGCGCGTGTAGTCATCGATCGACTCGCGGTAAGCCACATCCTCAAATCTGGCATCACCGCGCAGCACCAGCGCGCCGCTGTTTTCTGGTTCGAGCAGCAGCACCTCGTCGAGCGTGGTGATTGCCGCCGCCGCATCCCCCGCGCGCAGTTCGCCCTCGGCGCGCTGCGTCAGGCTGCGCACATCGGGGGTGACCGTCGGCATTGGCACAGTGGCGGTGGCCGCAAGCACGACGGTCGTCGGCAGCGCTGCTGGCTCCACGATTGGCCGATTGCTGCTGAGCTGGAAGCCGACCGCCACAGCGGTGATCGCGGCCGCAACCGTGCCAATGCCAATCGCCGCCCGGATCCAGCCATCCCCCCGCCGCCGGGGTGCGGGCGCGACGGGCAGGACGGGCGCGACGGGCATGGGCGCGACGGGCGTGGACATCGGCAGGCCGGGCGCAATGGGCGCGGGCATCGGCAGGACGGGCGCGACGGGCGCGGGATTGATGGGCGCGGGATTGATGGGCGTGGCCGACACCCGCAGCGATGCAAAATTTTGCGTCGCTACAGGTGCCGGGTCGGCGGGCGCGATTCGCGCATCTAGCACGGCCAGACCGCGCTGGGCCATGACATTCTGCGGATTGTAGCGCAGCGCGCGGGCGAGGCATTCGCGGCGCTGGCCATCATCGGCGACGATCCCCGACACCCAGACCCACGCCTGGTCATTGGCCGGATCGAGTTGCAGCGCCTCGCGCAGCAGGTTGCGCGCGTGCGTCACATCGCCGGTACGGAGCGCGGCAGCGCCGCGTTCGACAAGTTGTTTTGACCGTTGTCTGGCGTTTTCATCCATATTGTAAAGAGTATACCATACTGACCAACAATACAAACCCCGCGCTCATCAACCGAGCGCGGGGCGTATAATCGCAGTCGATGACTACACCAACTCGATCTGATCCTTGCCGCCGTAGATCGTCCACCACGGTTTGGCGCCCTTGGCCAGCACCACGTTGAGCGCCTCGACATTCTTGACGCCGCGATCTTCGAGCCAGGCTTCGAGCGCCTCCGGCCCTTCGGTGGCATACACCGGAATAGCGTCTTGCCAGGTGGCGCGGCCACAGAGCACACCCGAGAAGTTGGTGCCGGCCTCAGCTGCGAGTTCGAGCGTCTCGCGGAAGACTTCGTCCGTCACGCCCGCGCTCAGATAGATAAACGGCAGCTTTGCCGCCGCGCCTGCGGTCTGGAAGTGCTCCATCGCCTCGGCGCGGCTATAGGCGGCCTGCCCACCAAAGACGCTCGTGTCCTCAACGTACTTGACGTTGACCGGCACTTCGACTTTGAGGACATCGACGCGGTACTGCGGCTTCGAGAATTCTTCCATATACCTGGTGACATTGGCCGGCTTGTGCTTTGCCAGCTCAAAATCGTCGGTGATTGCATCATCGTAGTAGATCGGCTCGAGGAAGAATGGTATATCGTTGGCGGTACACTCAGCACCGATCCGCTCGATAAATGCGTGCTTGATGGTGTTGACCGCCGCATCATCGGCCGGGTTGTAATACAGCAGGATCTTGACCGCATCGCCACCAGCCTCGATCAGCCGCCGTGCGCTCCACTCGGGCAGTAGATCGGGCAACCGCCCCTTGACCGAGACATCGTAGCCAGTCTTCTCGTAGGCCAGCAACACACCGGTGCCCGGCGCACGATGCGCGATCGCACCAAGACCGTACTCAGGGTCCATCAGGATGGCGCTCGAATGCTTGGTAAGCACCTTGGTCACCAGCGACTTAAATATGCCGAGATCATTGGCATCCGCCTTGCCATCTGCGCCGCGTGCCTTGGCGATCGCCTTCTGCAGGCTGCCACGCTGGTCCATCGCCGCCGCCGCGATCACGCCGTTCTCGTCTGCACAGCGGTTGATTCGGTCGAACTTTGCTTTGCTCATGCGTACGCTTGCCATAGTCTCCTCCAGGTTACGGCCGATACAGAACCCGACGGGCGAGTGTGCGCGCCGTGTGGCGCGGTGTCAGGGAAGCAAGGTGAGCGTCGCGGCGACGACAATGGCGGCCGCGCTAAGCCCGGCCAGCACCTGCATCGGCGTGTGGTTGCGGGTCTTCACGCGTGCCCAGCCTACCGCCAGCGCAATCCCCCAGACGATCGGCGCGAGCGCGGGCACGTAGATACTGACAACCATCGCCATGGCGGCGATCGCGGCACCGTGCATACTGAT
>JAYUYF010000217.1:0-1834 GCA_043752605.1 Roseiflexaceae bacterium | reverse complement strand
TCGGCCAGGTGGTGCTGGCGCTGGTGGCAACTGGCCTCAGCGCGGGCATGGCGTATCTCGGCTGGTGGCTGTATGCGCGCAAGCTGCCGCAGTTGATCACCGTCGGCAAAGAAGACCCCGCCCACTATTATCTGGGCGACCTGTGGCAGGGTGCCGAGATCGGTTGGGGTTTTGATTATGTCTACACGAATTATATTGCGCGGTCATATCGCGGCACCGCGCGCTTCCTGTCGCAGGTTGTCGATCGAGGTGCGATCGACGGTGTGCTGGTAGGTGGCACCGCGCGGCTGCTGAGCGGCATCTCGCGCGGGTTGCGCGCCGCGCAAAACGGGTATGTACGCAACTACGCGCTGATCTTTCTCGGTGGGGTCATTCTGTTGATCCTGGGTATCGCGATGCGGGGGGTGTGAGCGTGGTTTTCTCGTTAATTTTGCTGATTATTCTGGTGCTGCTCGGCGGCGCGGCGCTGCTGCTCTTTGTGCCGCGCACCAACACCCAGGCGCTGCGCGGCGTGGCACTGGTCGCAGCACTGGTGGCACTCGGCGCGGCGGGAGGGCTGGTGGCGGGTTTCGTCCCGCAGCAGGTCGGCTTCCAGCACGTCACCAGTCTGGCGTGGGTGCCGCAGTGGGGGTTGGGCATCACGCTCGGCGTCGACGGTATCAGCCTGTGGCTGGTAGTGCTCACCACGCTGCTGCTGCCGATCACGCTGGTGGTTGCGTGGCAGCACGAAGACGCTGCGCCGCGCGCGCAGTACGCGCTGCTGCTGGTGCTGGCAGCTGCGACGGTCGGCGTGTTTACCGCGCTCGATCTGGTGCTGTTTTACGTGTTCTTCGAGGCTACGCTGGTTCCGGCTGCGTTGTTGATCGCGGGATGGGGCGGCGCGGGGCGGCGCGCGGCGGCGACGAAGTTCTTTGTCTACACCTTTGCCGGGTCGGTCGTGATGCTGATCGGTATCATCGGGTTGTATCTGGCGCACGGCGAGGCCACCGGCAGCTACACATTTGATTACCGTACACTGCTGGCCGCGCTGGCCGATGGGCGGCTGGTGCTCGATACACCGACCGAACGCGCGTTGTTTGGTGCGTTTGCGGTGGCGTTTCTGGTAAAGTTGCCGATCTGGCCGCTGCATACCTGGATGATCGACGCGCACGCCGCGGCCCCTACTTCGGGTGTCGTCGATGTTGCGGCGATGATGCTCAAGGTTGGTGCGTACGGGCTGTTGCGCTTTGGTGCGCAGTTGTTTCCGCAGGCCACCGCCTGGGCGGCACCGGCGATCGGTACGCTGGCGTTGATCAGTATCATTTATGCCGCGTGGGTCGCCTATCACCAGACCGATATGAAGCTGGTGCTGGCGTATGCGTCGATGAGCCATCTGGGGTTTGTCGTGCTCGGTATCCTCTCGCTCAGCTCGATCGGCGTGCTGGGTGCGGTGTTGCAGATTATCAACAGCGGCATCACGACCTCAGCGCTGTTCCTGGCGGTTGGCATGATCGCCAAACGGCGCGGCGGCTCGCGGATGCTCGATGACGCGGGTGGGCTGCTTGGTGTCGCGCCGGTGCTGGGTGCGCTGGTGCTGACGCTCGGCATGGCGTCGATCGGGTTGCCCGGGCTGAACGGCTTTATCGGTGAGTATGCGATCATGCAGGGCGTCTGGGTCTCGCCGTTGCTCGGCTGGCACTATGCGGCGGTGGCGGTGATCGGCGTCATCCTGTCGGCGGCGTATATGCTGCGCATGTACCGTGGTACATTCTTTGGCGAAGCGCGCGCGGGCGCGACGACCGACCTGACGCGCGCCGAGTTCCTGGTGCTGCTGATACTGCTGGTGCCGACGGTC
>JAYUYF010000216.1:0-4857 GCA_043752605.1 Roseiflexaceae bacterium | reverse complement strand
GCGATCGCTACCGCCGCCGCGGCAGTCGCCCAAACACCAGATGCAGTCGACACAGCGGCGAGCAGCGCGACGGGAACGTTTTGCGCAGGTGCGGGAGCTGCACAGCAAGGGCTGGTCACTCCGAGCGATTGGCCGAGAAGTAGGGCTCAACCGCGGCACGGTACGCACGTTTCTTCGTGCGCCAGACTTTCCCGAACGCCAGCCGCGCGTGCTGCGTCAGCCCGGCGTGCTGGAGCCGTTTATTCCCTACCTTGTTGCGCGCTGGAATGCCGGCTGTCGCAACGGGACAGTGCTGTGGAAGGAACTCGGTGAGCGCGGCTACACCGGGAAGCGCGGGACGGTCTTGACCTTTGTAACGCGGTTGCGGAGAGCACTTGGCATCCCAACGGGGAAGCGCACGATCCTCGATGGGAAAGTGGTGCTGCCCGCGCCACGGCCATTGACGCCGCGAACTGCGGTCTGGCAGGTGCTCCAGCGACCAGAAAAGCAGGATGCGACGACCGAAGCGCGCATCAAGAAGCTGCGCCAGGCTCACCTGGAGCTCGACGAAGCCATTACGCTTACGGAAGGCTTTGCAACGCGCATCCGAGCGCGTGACCCTGCATCACTCGACCGCTGGCTTGAGCAGGCCGCAACCAGCACGCTCAAGCCATTCCAAAGCTTTGCGGCCAGTCTTCGGCGCGACTACAAAGCGGTGCGCGCTGGAGTTGAGCAGAAGTGGAGCACGGGGCCGGTTGAGGGCGAGATTAACAAGCTGAAGATGGTGAAGCGGGCGATGTTCGGCCGCGCCAGCTTCCCGCTTCTCCAGCGCCGTATCCTCTTGAGTGGGTGATTTTCACCAAACTAGGCCAAGAGCCATTTCTTGACTGTAGTTTACACTCCTTCGCATGTGAACCGAAACTGCCGACAAAGACACTCTGTTCCTTTGATGTGGTAATTGAACCGTGTACGGAGCATTCGCACGTGGTACTGTGCGTTTCCACTCCTCACGTCAGCTATGAAACGTGTAAACAACATTTGTTCCGTACACGGTGCATTATACGAGTGCATATGCTGCTTGTCAACCGTAAAGCAGCAGTGTACTATGCGTGTTGTGGCGGAATCACAGGTGAAGGCGACGATTGTGGCAGAGACGGAACTGGCGCGGTTGCTTGCGCGTGAGGTCGAGCGTGAGGGGCTGCGCGCACTGGCGCGTAAGTGGGATCTCGCCTCGACGACACTCGATCGGCTGGCGCGTGGCGAACATCGCAATCTTCCCGAGATCGAGACGCTGCAAAAGATCGCGATCGGCGTCGGCTTACCGCTGTTCCGCATTGTCGAGATGAGTGGCGTGAATCTCAATCTCCCACAGACAGCAGATGAGCGTGCGCGGCGATTGGCCGCGGTCGCCCAGACTTCTGCGCCGATGGCAGATCTTGTCGATCGACTGCTGCAGGCTACCGCAGATGATACGAACTTTGTCGACGGTGTACTCAGCTATGTCGAATTCCAGATTGCGCGCAGAAAAGGCGAGAGCAGTACGGAATAACGCATCGACAGCCCGTTTAAGAGAACAACCTATGCAATATCACTCCCACCGCGTGGCAAAGTGGCCGCGCGGTGGTGTCATACCAGGTGGCGTTGTCAGTGTTGACGAGGAGCGAGTATGGACTTTATCGATCGTATCCGTGAACTGGCTAGCCGTGTCGCGAAGCAGCGAGATCTCATTCAGACCGAAGAGGCAACGAAGAATGCAATGATCATGCCCTTTATCACTGCGCTTGGCTACGATGTCTTCAATCCCGCCGAAGTTACTCCCGAGCTCAATGCGGACATCGGCATCAAGAAGGGCGAGAAAGTCGATTATGCAATCCTTCGCGATGGCAGGCCCGTGATACTCTGGGAGTGTAAACACCACGCAGCCGATCTTGGCAAAGTCCACGCATCGCAACTCTATCGCTATTTCAGCGTAACCGAAGCACGATTTGGCGTACTCACAAATGGCATTGTCTATTGGTTCTACACAGACCTGGAAGCGCCCAACAAGCTTGATACAAAGCCGTTTTTTGAGTTCAACCTACTTGAATTCAAAGACTCCGCCGTCGATGAACTGAAGAAGTTTACAAAGTCAGCTTTTGATGTCAATCATATCCTGACGACGGCCAGTGAGCTCAAATACACGCGCGAGATAAAGCGCCTGCTTGTCGAACAGATACAAGAACCATCTGATGAGATCGTTAAACTGTTCGCGTCGCAGGTCTTCACCGGACGTATGACGGTGGCGGTTCGCGAGCAATTTGCGCAGTTTATCCGGCAGGCGTTCAAGCAGGTCATCAACGATCAGCTCAACGATCGCCTCAAGTCGGCGCTGTCCACCGATACAGTGCACGCCGTACCCGTCGACGTACCGCCGCCGGTTGTCGCAGTCGAGGCCGCGTCGCCGCCTGTCAGTGCGATCGTAACGACAACCGAAGAGATGGAGGCGTATTATATCGTGCGCGCCATCCTGCGCGAGAATGTGGCCGTGAAGCGCATTGTCATGCGCGACGTGCAGACCTATTGCGGCATCCTGCTGGATGACAACAACCGAAAACCAATCTGCCGTCTGCGCTTCACCGATGCGCAGAAAGTCCTCGGCCTGATAACAAATACGGGTGATAACCCTGAGGAACGGGTTACCCTCCAATCAGTGGACGATATCTACAACTATGCCGATCAGTTGAAAGCTACCGTAAGCCGCTACGAACAAAAACTAAAGTAGTGAGCGTGGGTGATGATAGCGATGCTCTAAAAGGCTGATCGACAACTGCGCGCCCGTTCCGTGTCGGAGCGAGGGCTGGACGTGAGGTAAATAGTACTCAGCCAAACTGAGTTGCGCGACATCAGAGCTGTCCTCACATCGGTTCGGCTGTGGGGCCCGCGTTGCGTCCCACACGATATCGAACTGGGTCTCACAATAGTGGTTATTCTCTGCCTTGGCTTGGGATCCTGGACTACCTCCGCCCGTGCTACGCTTCCTGCGTGGCTTGGGTTGAGCGCGCCCACCAGTAACGTCCTAAGAATGGCTTGAACGCTTCGGTGTGCTGCTTTACATTACGTGTGCACTCGTGATCCTCGGTGCTGATTTGCAACTGCGCGATCGCTTGCAGCACGAGCAATGCGTCGCAGTGCGTGCGCATTGTGTTAACACAGACTTCACCAAAGTCGACTTCACCAGGGCCCTGCTCGTGGACGCCGATTTCACGGGAACCATTCTTACCGGTGCCATCATCACCCACGCACAGCTGGCGCAGCTCGCAACCTCTGCAGATGCAGTACTCCCGACCACGTTTGCTCCGGATTCGGCAACGCGTGAGTGCCCGTGAGCGTTAAACGGGCACTCACGCCGCGCTACGCGTCGTCAGAACGGAATGGCCTGATCCGCAATGACATCGGTAATTGACATAAAATGGCCGGGTTGTGCGACGACCCGATCCAGAATTCGTACAACGACGGTGTGCGCGTCGCCCCATAGTGCTGCGGTATACCACTCCAGATCCGTGCGGTACGACGCGCCTTCGTGTGCAATCTTATTCCGCTGTGCGTAGAGCAGATCGACCCGGTATTTAACGTCATCCGTTTGCCTGGTCTGCAACGCAATGATTTGGTCTCTATCCATCAGCGCCTTGAGCGCGCGTGGCGATTGCAGCATCTGCGTCGTGTCAAGGGTGATCAGGTGATCGATCCTACCGAGGAGCACTGACCCGACGGTGCGCCACTGCGCAAAGGTTGCATTTGCGTCAAGCTGGTCACGTACGGGAGCATACCGTTCAATCTCTTGCACCAGTTCGCGCCACTTGTTTACGACCGCTTGTCCTGCGGTGTTTGCAAACCATGGGGCAACAAGTTGGGGCAAACGTTCGCGAACGCCAGCCCCTTTTTTGTCCTCAGGAAGCACGAGCAGTTGCTCGATCGCGATCCAATAGTTGAGCAGCCGGTCAGGGAGATAGATCTCCCAGTACCCACGCGCTAACCAGTGGACGGTGCGTAGCACCGCCTGTTCGAGTGGCGTCTGTGCAGGTAATGGCCGATTGAGTAAGATGTGATAGGTGGCAACTAGTTTGGTGAACGACGCGTCGTCGGCTGTGAGTGTGCCCGCATCTAACGGGTCATTGTTTATGAAAGTTCGACTACTCGTCGGGGTCGTTACGGTAAAGCTCCGGAGGATTGTAAGTCTCGCGTGGCGGCGGTCCTCACGGTGGGCGGCGTACGCGAAGGTCAGCATGTCCAGTGCGGCCTGCATCGCAATCTCCGCTCGGTCGCGCGCCATGCCCTCGTCAGCGGCATCGACAACGACCAGGGCGCGCGCGCTGTGACGCACCATTGGAAATGTCTGATTCGCATGCGCTTGTATCCCGCCGAGCACCTGCTCCAGCGTTGACCAGTCCATATCCCCGTAGCGCTCAGCACTGCCGCGATAGGTGGAGGGGGCGACGCTGTCGAGCGTGTTTGATTCGCCATACTCCCAGGTTCTTGCATCGTAAAGACGCACAGTGCCAAGCTGCAGCGACTTGCCCGCGAGATCAAGCCCGTCGACGATCCCGATCACCCGGTAGATTTTGTCGGCGGCGTGCAATCGCACACTCAGGTCGCGCATCAGGTGGTCAATATCGTCGGTTGTGGCATGTGGCAGCACGTGCCGTACGAGTGAACCACCCATGCTTTGCGTCACGCGGCGTTGCATCTGTTGGGCATACGCAGCAGCCACACGCTCGGGTTTGCCGATGAGAAAAGCGTTCGTGCGTGCCGAACCGACGAACTGCGCGCTGGTCAGAAACTGTTTGGCAATCGCTGCTAGCCATACCCGCAGCCCTGCGCCGATGCGCTGTTGCGCGTCAC
>JAYUYF010000215.1:0-4861 GCA_043752605.1 Roseiflexaceae bacterium | reverse complement strand
CCGCACCTTCACGATCGAGCACCCGGATCGGCATGATGCGGGCATCGGGTGCGACAAGCGCGACGAGACCAGCGACGTGCGTGCCGTGGCCATAGCCGGCATCGGCCGGGAACGTGCCCACCTCGCGCGGGTCATTGTCGAGATCGACAAAATCATAGCCGGGAACCAATCGGCCCGCAAAGGCCGGGTGGGCAGGGTCGATCCCGGTATCGAGAATCGCGACCGTGACGCCCGCGCCGCGGCTGACGGCGTGTGCTTCCGCGAGGCGCAGCGTCTGCGGGATCCACTGCGTCGCGAAGCTCTCGGCATCACCACCGATCGCCCAGCGCACGCGCCCACGGCGCGCCTCGGGTGCCTGCGCAATGTAATTGGGCTCGGCAAACTCGACGCGCGCGTCAGCCGCGACTTGTTCGGCCTTGCTGCGCGGATTACGACCGTCGGTGATCCGGAGCCGATAGATCGGGCGGCTACCAAACTGGTCGAGCGCGGGCAACGCCAGGGCGTACTGTGTGGCGACGGCCGAGAGATCGGCGCTGCGGAGCAGCTTGACAACAATCTGATTGGCGGCGAATGCCTCATCCTGGGTTTGTGCGCGGGTGATGCTGATCGTGCTCAGCGAAAAAAGCAGCGCGATAACCAGCAGCGCAAATCGGACGTTGTGATATTTCTGCATATGCCGTTCCTCCCCGATAGCGTGATCACTACCAACGACCCATCAGCACAAAGGGTGCCCAGAAGAAGGGGTGCGGGTGCCGTTGTAGCAGATCGCGCTGCGCCTGACGCAGTGCGGCGGCGGGTAGTATTCCGGCGCGCAGTTGACGATACAACGCCACCATCAACTCGGCGGTCGTGGTATCATCGACGGTCCACAGGCTGACAATCAGCGATGGTGCGCCGGCGGTGAAGAACCCGCGCACGAGACCGATCAGTTCATCGCCGGGAGCCAGTGAACTGACACCAGTTTCACAGGCACTGAGTACCACCAGCCCGCACTGCAACACAAGCTCACCGGCATCGCGTGTGGTGAGCAGCCCATCGGCCAGCCGCAACGCCGAGAAGAGCGGGTTATCCGGGCGAAACTGCCCGTGACACGCCAGATGCACGATCGCGGCATCGCGGGCGTGGTTTTGGACGGCGGCAACGGTTGCGGCGCTGCCGAGCAGCGTCACCTGGTCTTCCCAGAGCGGGGCGATCGCGCTGATCTCATCGTGAACACGCGGGGCACGTGCATCGGGCACACCCACAAAGAGGGCGCGCCCGGTGGTGGGTGCCGCTTGCTGGAGGCAGTGCGCGAGCACAGCCGCACTGGGTGCGGTGCTGATCTCATAGGTTTCGACCGCATAACGGGTGCCATCAAAGAGCGCCGGAAACGGCACATAATGCAGTGCGCGATGCGGCACAATCGCCAGCCGGGTAACGCTGAGCTGAGCGAGCACCGGCTGCAATAGCAGCGTATACAGGCGACCGAGGTGATGCTGCGCGCGGCGCAGCAGGACGGGCATGTGTGCGGCACGCCGGCCGACACCCCGCCGCAGCGCATCGGTCTGAAACCGCAGCTGCGCGACGATTTCTTCGACCAGTGCTTCGCTTGCGAGCTGACGCACGACCTGCACCGTCTCGGTGGTGATGACAAACGCGAGCAGTTCGTCGTCGAGCGCATAGTATTCGATCACCGCCGTATCGATCGGGAGTTGCTGTTGTAGACGTGCGAGGTCAACGAGCCGGGCACCAACCTGATCGCCACCGCCGCGCTGTTGGAGCTGGCGGCTGATCGCCAGAATTGCAGCCTCGTGCTCTTGGGCCGTCAGCTGTAATTCCTGGAATGCGGTGCTCTCCTGTCCTTCGTCATCGATCGCGCGGCCGATCTGCTGATAGCACCAGTTGAGTTCTTGCCGCAGCGTCACCAGCTGGAGAACCAGATCGGCTTCGAAGGCATCACGCGGGGGGCTACTACGGCGAGTCGTATCGCCGAGCAGCTCGGCAAGCGCGCGCGACCGACCGCGTTCAACATACTGGAGCGCATCGATGATCCGATTGTCGTTCAGACAGATCCGCACCAGTTCGCTGTAGGGCGAAAGGTTGGCGGCGAAGAACGCGGTGCGAAACTCTTCGGCGGGCAGCGGGGCGCGCAGCGTCTCGATCATCTCGACCGCGCGCGTGAGTTGTGCTTCGGCGCTGCGGGTATCGCCCTGCGCGGCCGCCAGCAAGCCGAGCGCCGTGGCGCAGCGCTGGGCGATCTGCGGTGCCGAAGCGGTCTCAGCGTCGTGCAGTGTCTGCGTGAGCAGTGGCAATGCGGCATCCAGATCGCCTGCTGCGCGGAGCGACTCACCCCGCAGCCAGCGCGCGAGCAGCGTGCGGCTGCGGTTGCCCGCCGAGACAAACACCGCTTCGGCGTGTGCAGCCGCTACGCTGGCGCGCTCGTACTGTCCTTCGCTGTAGGCGAGCTGCGATTCGAACAGCGTCACCAGTGCGGCGCTGACGGTACTACCCTCGCGCGCGAGGATCTGTTGCGCGCTGGCAAAGTGGTGGCGAGCGGCCGCGTGATCACCGAGGCGGAGTGTGGTCTGGCCGAGGTGTGCAAGCGCCCAGGCGTGCTCGGCGCGCATACCGAGATCATCGAAGAGCGGAATGACCCGGCTGAAGATCGCCGCAGCCTCGGGCACCAGATTGAGTTCAAGATATGCTTCGGCGAGTTCGAGATCGGCGTACGCCGACTCGTGCGCCATCTCGAGGGCGACATACCGCCTGCGTGATCGTTCGAGATACGCGAGCGCTTGATCATAGCGCCCCTCGTTGAGCGCCAGATTGCCAAGGTTGCACTCGGCCTCGGCCTGCACAATTTCGAGACCAGCAGCCGCGGCGCGCTGCAATGCCTGCTCATAGAGCGTGCGCGCTTCGGCAAACTGCCGTCGCCGGGTGAGCACCTCGGCGAGGCCGCTTTCGATCCCGGCGAGCAGTGCCGGTTCGTCGGTGCTGGCAAAGCGTGCGTAGGCAGCGCGGTAGTGCACCTCGGCGGCCGCATACTGATCGCGGCGCAACGCAATGTTGCCGAGATTGAGCTCGATGCGGCCGACGGCGGCGGTATCGCCGTGTGCGAGCAACACATCACGCGCGCTGAGGCCGCAGGCGATCGCGTCTTCATAGCGGCCGAGCATGGCCAGCGCCATGAGCTTGCCAACCTGGGTGCTGGCGGCGGTCTGCGGCTGATCGAGGGTACGAAATTGTGCGGCGGCGGCATCGAGCGCAGTGATCGCGGCCTCCATGCGGCCTTCGGCGAGCGCGGCGATCCCCGCGACCCACGCGGCGAGCGCCTGGACTTCGGCGTGTGAACTGATCCGTGCGAGAGCGGCGAGTGCCGCTGCCGCGTGGGTCGCGCGCGCCGGATCACTGTTCCAGACGGCATAGGCGCGGTCTTTGAGCGTCTGTGCGAGCGGAATACCGAGGAGATTCGGATGTTGCTGCAAGAGCGCGGGGCGGCCCCCGTCTCCGGCATTGATCAGTAATTCGGCCAGCGCGCTCAGCGCTGCGTCGTCGATGACCCCAGATCCAGGCCGTGTACCACAATCGCGCGCGCGCCAAGCTGGACAAGCAGCGTATACGTGCCGGTCTCGACCGGCGGCAGGCAAAATTCGCCCATCTCGCTGATCGGCGCATTCTGCTCACCCGCATCGCCATCGATCGTCACGTTGCCATCGAGCTCGGGGCCAAAAATCTGACCGCGTATGTGCCAGCGCCCGGCGCGTGGCACAATCTCGATGTCGAGTTCATGCTCTGCGGCATTGTAGATCAGGCTCCGGGTGTTGCTCGATTCGGATCGCAGACCAGCGCTGAGCGGCTGGTGCCGACTATCGCTCAGCAACACCGCGACGATCCGCGACAGCGGCGTTGGTCGTGGCGCGACGGCGGGTGTTTGCATCAGGCGCAGTGCGCGCGCGACCACATGTTCGGGTGCATCGATGCTGGTGTCACTGCGCATCAGCCCGATCAGTCGTTCAATGGTGGCCAGATTGGCCTGCGCCGTTGTATCAGTAATGATCTGCGCGCGAAGCGCAGTAGTAGCGTCAGCGCCGAGCCGACCTTCGGCAAGATCGACAAGTTGCTCATTGGTTGGTGTCAGCATACAGGTCGGCTTTCTTTTGACGTGAATACAAGTACCTGTCTGTAGAGAGCACGCACCACACCCAGAAATACCTTAGATTGTGCTGGTTTCGAGTTTTTGTCGGAGCTTCTGTAAGCATCGTGCGCGTGTCGGGCCGATGCTGCCCTCGGAGACCCCCAGCTGCGCGGCGATCACACTGTAGGGCGGTGGCTCGACTTGATAGAACAGCATCGTGAGCAGCGTACGACACCGCAAATCAAGCAAGCCGAGCGCCAGCCGTACCGTGTGCTGTTGCTCCAGGCGTTCGACAAGTTCTTCGGGCAGCAACGCAGTATCGGCGATCTGTAATTCCTGCGTGTCTTCGCCACTGGCAAACGGCATGCTGCGGCGCGCGCGCTGGCTCTGCCGCCAGCTCTCGCGCCGCGCGGTCGTCGCCAGCCAGGCACCGATACGCTCGGGTTGCTTGATTTGCGCGATATGCTCGAGCAACAGGACGCACACGCGCTGAAAGACATCAGCGACACCATCTTCGCTGAGACCGGCGCGCCGCGGGATCGCATAGAGCAGGCGCTGGTAGCGGCGTACCAGCGTCTCCCACGCGGCTGCATCGCCACGACGGCACGCTTCCACCAGCGATGCATCGTCGTCTGCCAGCATGCTGAACTCCCCCGCTTCCCCCGTTTCGGCATAGTTTACCACACAACACTTCTGTATTGACAACCGTCCAATTGGACGGTATACTTGTCTGTGTAACAGTCTGAA
>JAYUYF010000214.1:0-4869 GCA_043752605.1 Roseiflexaceae bacterium | reverse complement strand
CGGGGCTGGTGGCGGTGGTGGCGCTGGCCACTGCGCTGCCACGATCCACGTGCAGGTAGCTGGCAAAGACGCGCTGTTCCTGCGTATGCGGTAACGTGCGCGCCACAAAGCCGCCCACAAACAGTCGTACCAGCATCTTTGATCCTGCCATCCACTCCGCCCGCACGCGGAGTACCTGGCTCGCGGCGCGCAGCAACACACGGAACGCGCGGCGCTCGCGTTCCTCCCGGAAGAGGGAGATACCCACCAGCAACAGCCGCGCCACCCGCGCCGGATTGCGCGCTGCCAGCAGCAACGCCGCAGCACCGCCCATCGAGTGCCCGACAACCGTGACGGATGCAACATCGAGCGCATCGAGCAGCCGATCGAGCGCCAGCGCATGGTCAAACAGCGTACGCGGGGTGATGACCGGCTGCGAGCGCCCGGCACCGGGCAGATCGGGGATGATCAGTGTGTAGCGTGCCAGCAGCGGCACCAGATCGTCCCACAGCGCGGCATCAGCGCACCAGCCGTGCAGCAACAACAACGTAGGCGCACCCGGCGATCCGGGATGCAGATCGGCGGTAATCGTGCCGCCGGGGGTGTCAATCGTGATCATGTTACGTCGCCCCGATCATGTAGGGACGCCGCATGCTGCGTCCGGGCGTCCGTGCGGGCGATGGGCGGGGATCCGCACCCGTGCGTGCGGGCGTGCGGGCCAGGATCCGCACCCGTGCGTGCGATGCGCCGATCATGTAGGGACGCAGCATGCTGCGTCCGGGCGATGCGCCATCGTATCAGCGCGCATCGCCCGGTGCCGATTCGGGCCGCACGGCAGCCCCACCCGCACCATAGCGCGCCGTCAGCGTTACCACCCAGTCCCACAGCGGCAGCGGGATGGGTACCACCAGCAGCCAGAGTTCGAGCGCGCCCAGCGCGACGATTGTGGTCAGCATCGTGTAGCCCGCCACCGCATATGCCGGTGCGCCAGCCGCCAGCGCCTGTTGTGCCAGCACAACCATCAGGATCGTAGCGAGCGTGATGCTGAGCGGGAAGATCTCGTTCATCGGGCGGCGGCGAAAGTAACTGCACAGGTAGCGCGCGTGCATTGGCACAAACGCCTCGCTCAGGTTGCGCACACCAAAGAAGACATTTAGTTTGGCCAGCAGGTGCATAACGCAGAGCACCTCATACGACCAGAGTGCAAACGCATTTTTACCCGTGCCGGTGAGCAACAGGATGAGAATCCCGACGCCGACCGTCGCGATTTCGTGGTAGAGCACGACGCCCACACCATAGCGAAAACGGCGCATACCGCGCGCATCGGCCGGGCATGCGCTGCGGCGTGGCCCGGTGATGATTCCCATATAAAACCCGGCGATCTGCCAGCCCCACGCGACCATCCCACACGCAAACGCGATGTAGACGCCGGTAATACTGGTATCATCACGGGTGGCGTACACGCCGGCGAGCGAGCCCAGCAATGCCAGGCTCAACCCACCAAACGTCCAGGGAAACGTACGTGGCGGCAGCAGATCGAAGAAGACGATCAGCGCAGTGCTCGCCCACCAGATGACCAGCGTATAGACCGCAGGCAGCACCAGAGCGCCCATACTCGTTCATTTCTGCTTATGCGCGGTGCAACTGGGGCCGCCGTGCGCCGGGCAGGTAGTTGCGCGTCTGCGACGCAATGATATCGGCCGTCATGCGCAGTTGTGCGCCGAGCGGTGCGGGTGCCATCGTCTTGCGCATGTAGCTTTCGAATGTCAGCTTTTGCACATCGACGTTGCGGCACATATCGGTGAAGACTTCCATCTGCCGCTCGTTGCCATATCCCCAGCGCTCAAGAAAGCGTAGGAACGTGTACATCGTGCCGTAGGTCTTCCACCAGCGCCGCTCGTAGCGCTGGAGCGCCTTACGTGAAGGATTGGGCAGGCTGTCGACCAGCACCTCGGCGGCGATCTGCGCGCTCTTCATCGCCCAGTAGATGCCCTCGCCCGAGGTGTGTACCACCAGCCCGGCAGCATCGCCGACCAGCACCACCCGGTCGAACGCGATTTGCGGGCGCGGCTCCATCGGGAGCGCGTGCGCCTCTTGCATAAAGATCTCGCCGCCTGCTAGCTCGGGTGCGATGCGCTGCTTCAGGTTGGCCAGCAACTCTTTGGCGCGCTTGCTGTGCGCCGGGCCAGTGCCGATCCCCACCGTGATATGATCCTTCTTTGGGAATGCCCATGCGTATAGATCCGGGCTGACGCTCGCGCCGAGAAAGAGATCGGCGGTATCTTCCCATCGGCCCATACCATCGGGCAGCCGCACGCGCTCCTGGAGCGCAGTACAGCGTGGCAGATTAGGCAACCCGAGCACTTTGGCTGTGGGTGAGTAGGCCCCATCAGCGCCGATCACCGCCGCGAAGCGCCGTGTCTGTTGCTGGCCGCGCTCGCGAAAGCGCACATCCACGCCTTCGGCATCGACCTTGAAATCGAGCAACTGGCCTTCGATCAGCTGTGCTCCATTGCTCACCGCGCGCTTGCGCAGGTACAGATCGAATTCCTCGCGGCACACCATCGCGATATAATCGCGTTCGCTCGATGGCGAGGTACCGACGACATCGATCATCACCTGGCGGCCGCTCGGCGAATGGATCATCGCGCGCATCACACGCCGCGAGATCAGCGAAAGCGGAATATCAAATTCCTCGAACGCCACGGGTGGTACCGCGCCGCCACATGGTTTGATACGCGCCAGATCGCGTTCGAGCAGTGTCACCGGCACGCCCGCACACGCCAGCGTGTTTGCGGCGGTGGAGCCACCCACCGAAGCGCCGACGATAAGCACATCGTTTGTCATAACCCTGTCTCCTTGCAGAAATGTGCTAGCGTGCGCCGAGCGCGGCGACTAGCATGCCAAGAACGTAGAGACCAGAAGCCCCGGCGCTAAATTTGATCGCGCCGCCGACCGGATCGCGCACAAAATTCCGCTGCAACGGGATCTGCGCCAGCAAGAGCCCGGTGATGATCGTCGCCGGGATCCAGCGCTGCCAGGCAAAAAATGTCATCGCCACAAACACCTGCGCGATGCTCATCGTGATGATTACCATCGTCGCGGCCATCTGCGGGCCATACAGCGCCGGGATGGTGTTGATCCCCACCTGTCGGTCACCCTCGATACTTTTGAAATCGTTGATCGTCATAATACCATGCGTGCCGACGGAAAAGAGCAGCGCGAGAATGATACTAATCGGCGTCAACCCCGCGAATGATGCGTGACCAGCCAGCCACGGCAACCCCTCGTAGCTGATCGCCACAAATGCGTTGCCGATCCAGCCGTTGCGCTTTGCGCGCACCGGATTGGCGCTGTACCCAAGTGCCAGCAGCATGCCCACCGCAGTGAGCAGCGTGACGGCCGTGCCAAGGAACATGCCGATGCCGAGCGCCAGTGCGGTGAGCACGATGATCGTGCCAAACACATTGGCCATGCTGACCTGCCCGGAGGGAATCAGCCGCTGCGGTTCGTTGATCGCGTCGACTTCGCGGTCGCAGTAATCATTGACAACCTGTGACAGGCCGCAGACGATCGGCCCGGCCAGAAACATGCCCAGGAACAGGCGCCCCAGATCATTGATCGACCAGGTCGTTGCACCGGAAGAGATGCTGCCACACATCCAGGCCCACGCCGGTGCAAACCAGGTCACGGGTTTCATCAGGGTCACGGAATGGCGCAACCAGATCGGCAGCGGCGACGTACGCCCGGTGCGTACAGCGGCGGCGGGTTTATGCATACACGAACCTGTACTCTCTGTTCAGCACGATGGCCCGGCCATCAGGAGATCATCTGGTCTGCTGGCAGGTCGCGTAGCGCACCCCACGGTGAGCGCACTGCACCCTGCCGGATCTTGTTTCCGAGCCGCAATACCGCAACCAGCACAAGTGACCCAACCAGCGCACCTGCTGCCGCGACATACACGACATAATACCCGCTGGCGACATTGCCGCTGACCTGCGTAGCCACATCGCGTGTGATGCCGCCGCCGATTGTGCCAAAGCCCTGCGCCAGCGCCTGCGTCACGCCCCAAAGGCTCACAAACAGTCCTGCGTGTTGATCATCTGCCAGCGCCATGACCAGCGCGATCGCGGCGGTGATAAACAGCCCGCGCCCCATACCGATCAGCGCCACACCAGCGTGAAAGACCGTCATATCGACGATTGTCCCCGATACAACGATCAAGCCGAAGCCGATCGCTCCCACGGCACCGCCAATAACCAGCGGCAATGCGGCGCTGCGCCCGCGACAGAGCACCGCACCTGCGGTCGCCGCACCGACGATCATCGACAGGCCCCACAACGCCGTGAGGCGCGTAGTTGAGGCGATGGTCATGCCCAGTACTTCACCGCCGTACGGCTCAAGCAGCACATCCTGCACGGCAAAGCCAAGTGTCGCGAGAAACAGCACACCAAACAGCTGGCGCAGCACTGGTGCGCGCCAGAGCGTATCGAGTGATTCGCGCAAGGTCAGGCGGATCGGTGCGGGCTCGCTGACGCTCACCAGCGTACCATCAGGCCGCATCTTCTCGCGGCCGAGCAGCGCAGCAAATGTCAGTACGATAAATATCGTCGCGCTGCCTTGCATGACGCGAATCAGCATGATGTGTGTGTAGGTTGCGAGCAATACACCGCCGACGATCGAGCCGACGATTGTGCCCAGGATCAGCATCATCCAAAGCGCCGCCACCACACGGCCACGATCTTCTGCTGGTGTCAGATCGCTCACCAGCGCCAGAAATGCTGTTTCGACGATGTTGACGCCGACACCATACGTCAGGAAGATCGCGGTGCAGATTAGCATAGCTACCGGAAATGGGATCCGGTCGCTGCCGAGTACGATCAACGAGAA
>JAYUYF010000213.1:0-1844 GCA_043752605.1 Roseiflexaceae bacterium | reverse complement strand
ATTCAGGCGCGCGCCTGAATCCTTCGGCCCTACGAGATCGTGGCGGATTATGGTACGATGCGCGCTATGGAACAACGTACGCTGCTCTTTCTTGGCGGCCTTGCCGCACTGCTGCTGCTCACACTGGCGGCTGCCCTGCTCTGGCGCAGGCTGTACCGCGATGACCCGGCCGATACACTGCGCACGGTGCTCAAGAACAGCGCGCTGCCGATCGCGGCCAACCTTGCGAGCCGGGTGGTCGATTTTGGCTTTGCGCTGGTGGTGCTGCGGCTGCTCGGCCCCACGGCCAACGGTGATTATGCCACCGTCGCGCTAGCCGCCGGGCTCTACTTCGTGACGATCAGCAACTGGGGACTGAACGACCTGACCGTGCGCGAGGCGGCGGTCGATGCTGCGCGCGCCCCGGCGTTGTTCAGTACTGCGCTGCTAGTGCGCTGCGGCATCGCCGTGCTGCTCTGCCCGCTCGCGGCGCTGTTGGCCGCCACCTACGCTGCACTAGGTACCCCGCTGAGCGCGGGCGCGCTGCTGGCGCTGGCGCTGCTGGCGCTGCACCTGTTCCCGGCCGCACTGGCATCGGCGTGCTCGGCGTCGTTTCAGGCCGCACAGCGCATGGAGATCCCGGCGGCCGTAACGCTGACGACCAACGTGCTGCGCGCCGGGGTGGGTGTACTGCTGCTCGCGTGGCTGAATGACACCGATGCGCGCCTGGCGGCACTTGGGGCGCTGGCGCTGGCGGGCACACTGCTCAACGGCATGCTGCTCTGGTGGCTCCAGCGCCGTTTGCTGTTTCGTGCGCCGCGCATCTGGGATAGTGCGCTGGCGGGCAGGTTGCTGCGCGAAGGGTTCCCGCTGCTACTAAATGGTCTTTTGCTGGCGGTCTTCTTCCGTTTCGATATCCTGATCATGCGCGCGGTGAGCGATGTTGCTGAGGTTGGCCGTTATGATGCGGCCTACAAACTGATCAATCTGACGCAGATCATCCCACCATACTTTGTGGCGGCGCTGTTTCCGGTGCTGGCGCAACGCGCGGCGAACGATATACCCGGCCTGGTGCGCGCATACCGTAGCGCGCTGGTGGCGCTTCAGCAACTGGCGTGGCCAGCTGCGCTGCTCACCACCGTGCTCGCCAGCGACCTGATCGGGCTGGTGGGCGGGCGCGAATTCTTGCCGGGCGCAGCCAGCGCGCTGACGGTGCTGATCTGGTATCTGCCGCTCTCATATGCCAACGGTGTCGTGCAGTACGTGCTAATCGCCGTGCATCGCCAGCGTGCAATCACGGTGGCATTCATGGTCGGCGCGGCGCTCAACCTCGGGCTGAATGTGCTGCTCATCCCACAGTATGGCGCGCTGGCGGCGGCGGGCGTGACGATTAGCACCGAGATCGTGCTGCTGCTCGCCTTCGCCCGCGCACTACATCGCGCCGAACTGCCGTTGCCGCTCGTGGCCGCCGCGTGGCGCCCGGCGCTTGGTGCGCTGGCCGGGTTGCTGGCGGCGTATTTCGTCTCGCCCACGGGCGGCTGGCTGGCCGCGCTGGCAGCGGCGGCGGTCTACGGCGTGGTGCTGTGGGCCAGCGGTGGCGTCGGCCCTGAGGAGCGTGCGCTGGCGCGGCGGGTACTGGCGAAGGTCGGGCGCGGGTAACAGAACACGCTGTCTGGCGCGCCGGGGCACTCAAGCTGCCCGGCTACATGCAGTCAAGCCCGCCTGCGCGGGCTGAACCGTGTCTTGCGTTCTGATCCTGCAGGGTCTAGAGCAAATCTCAGCGCGTTTGGCCCGTGCGAACCTCCCCCCCCGGCCCCCGCTCCAAATGGGAGCGGGGGAGCGCAATTGTCGACAGGTTCAACCGT
>JAYUYF010000212.1:0-1845 GCA_043752605.1 Roseiflexaceae bacterium | reverse complement strand
CGCACGAGTTTGTCGATTCGGTGCAGCGTGATGAACTCGCCGAGCAGATGTATACGCTTTCGCCCAAGGGCAAGGTGATCGAGCTGCCGATCGGGTCGACGCCGGTCGATTTTGCCTACCGTATTCACTCCGAGGTCGGCGAAAGCTGTACCGGTGCGCGCGTCAACAATCGCATGGTCGGTCTCGATCATCAGCTCAAAAACAGCGATATCGTCCAGATTATCACCGCGAAGACGCCGCGCGGCCCGAGCCGCGACTGGCTCGGCTTTGTCCGTACGTCGCAGGCGCGCAACCACATTCGGCGCTTTTTCAAACGGCAAGATTACAGCGAAAACGCTGCTGCCGGGCGCGAGATGCTCGAAAAGGAGCTGAAACGGCTCGCGGTGGTGGTGGCGTTTGAGGATATTGCGCGGCTGGTCAGCGCGAAATCGGTCGAAGATATGTTTGCGCAGCTTGGTGTGGGTGATCTGGCGGCGCGGCACGTCGGCCAGCGCATCCTGGCTGCGCGCGAGCCCGAGGCGTTTGCGCCGCTGCCCGCCGCGCCCGCTGCCCGCGCCGCCGCCGCACCGCGCTCGCCGGCTGGCATTACTGTGCGCGGCGAGAAGGGTATGCTGACGCGCATTGCGCGGTGTTGTAACCCGCTCAACGGTGAGCAGGTGCTCGGCTTTGTCACACGCGGCAAAGGGGTGACGGTGCATCGTGCCGATTGTCACACCATCCTGAATGTGGCCGACAGCGAGCGCGGGCGGATCGTCGAGGTTGCCTGGGGTGAGTCCGCACCCGAGCAGGGCAATCTGATACCGGTGCGGATCGAGGCCTGGGATCGCGTCGGCCTGTGGCGCGATGTCTCGACTGAGATTGCCAATGCCCGCATCAATATCCACGAGCTCGAACAGGTGCCGACGCGCAAGGTTGGCCGCGCGGTGCTCATGGCCACGCTGCGCATCCAGGATGTCGGGCAACTGGTGCAGATCATCGACCGGCTCAATCGTATGCCCGATGTGATCGAGGCGCGCCGCGAATCGGCGGTTCGCAGCACACCGTAATTACAGATCCAGGCGCAGCTGGTTGGCTGCGGTCGGCACACTACGCGCGCCGCTGCGGCGTGGCCGATACACCTGCGCACGGCTGCCGTGCCGTTCGCGTACCGCGTCGGCCTCTTCCTGTGCTTCCGGAGACTGACGCACCGCCCAGATGCGCTCACGTGCCGCCCGCGCCGCCACCTCGTGATTGACGATCGGTGCCGGGTAATCGCGCCCGATCACACACCCCATCATCTGCTGCATCAAGCCGGGCATCAACCACGGCGCATGGATAAAACTATCCGGCACTCCGGCGAGTTCGGGCAGCCAGCGCCGCACAAAGACCCCATCGCGATCCTGGTCGCGCGCCTGCTTGACGGGATTGTAGATCCGCAGCGTATTGATCCCGGTTGTCCCCGATTGCATCTGGTGCTGGCAATAGTGGATTCCGGGTTCATAATCGAGAAATACCCGCGCCAGATAGACCGCTGGCTCGCGCCAGTGTAGCCAGAGCTGGTATGCCGCAAACGATACAAGCATGGCGCGCATGCGAAAGTTAATCCACCCGCTGTCGTGGAGCGCGCGCATCGACGCATCGATCATCGGATAGCCGGTCATTCCGTCGCGCCAGGCGGCAAACGTATCTTCGCGAAATGCGGCCTCGCGCAACCCATCATAGACCCGCACCATGTTGACATATTCGAGATCAGGCTGGTCTTCAAACTTCTGGTTGAAGTGACAGCGCCAGCGCAGCCGATCGGCAAATGCGCCGAGCGCCCGGAGCCATTCGCCGCCCAGTTCGGCGCGGGCGGCATCGGGCAGC
>JAYUYF010000211.1:0-4877 GCA_043752605.1 Roseiflexaceae bacterium | reverse complement strand
GCTGTGCCCCACACCACCGCCAGCAGTGCGCCCCAGAGCAACCCACCCATGCGCGTATCGGTGCCGTAGTAGGCCCGCGACGGGTCACCGCCCTGGGTTGCGAGCACGCTCAGGAGCAGCGTGCTGGCCAGCGCTGCGCCAGTGATGCCCACGACGACGATTGCGCGCCGCCGCAGACGGAACGCGACGGCGCAGACGACCGGCCAGACCAGATAGAACTGTTCTTCGATCGCCAGCGACCAGAGGTGTTGGAGCAGCGGCGGCCGCGCTGTGGCATCGAAATACGCTTGCTGCGCGAGGATGAACTTCCAGTTGATGACGTACAGCAGCGCGGCCAGCGCATCGGCGCGCACCGTGGCCAGTTCGGTTGGCAACCAGATCGCGACCAGCACCACGGTCGTGCCAAGAACCGCCAGCAGCGCCGGCAGCAGCCGCCGCACCCGGCGCGCCCAGAACACGCCGATCCGGATCGTGCCCGTACGCGCGTGTTCGGCACGCAGCAGCAAAGTGATCAGAAAGCCGCTGAGCACAAAGAAGGTTTCCACGCCCAGATACCCACCGGGCACGCGAAACCCTGCATGATACGCCAGCACCGCCAGCACCGCCAGCGCACGGATGCCATCGAGACCGGGAATATAGGCCAGCGGGGCCGCCGACTCGTTGGCAACCGCGTGTGTCGGAGCATCGTGGGGCATCAGCAACTCCTGTTCTTGTTGCAGGATACATCGGTTATCGACACCCCGCAACCCCCGTGTGACGATCGCCCGAAGCACAGTGCGCGCACGCACCGGCACTGTGCGAACACACGCAGCGGCGCGGCATTTGCCACACCTGGCGGACGGCACGGTGCCACACCGTGGATCTGCCGGTGCATCGGCTGTACACCGCGCGGGTCGTGTACAATGCGGGGAGCAACGATCGGGGGGAATGATGTCGACACCTGCCATCCGGGTGATTGTCGCCGATGACCACAAAGTGGTGCGCGCCGGAATCCGCGAACTGCTCGCCGAAGAACCGGACATCGTCGTGGTGGCCGAAGCCCGCGATGGGCGCGAGGCGGTCGATCTGGTGCTCGCGCTGACGCCCGACGTCGTGGTCATGGATATCAACATGCCCGAACTCTCGGGTGTGGAGGCGACGCGTGCCATTCGTGCCGCACGCCCGACCGTGCGCGTGCTGGTGCTCACCGCCTACCAGGATGACCCCTACATCTATGGTCTACTCGAAGCGGGTGCTGCAGGATATTTGCTCAAGACCGCCGACGGTTTCGAGATCGCGCGTGCGGTGCGCGCGACTGCTGCTGGCCAGTCGGTGATCGACCCATCGATTGCTGCGCGCCTGGTCGCCCGCCTGACCCAGCCGTCGATGGCTGCGGATGCGCCAACCGAACGTGAATTGATGGTGTTGCGGCTCGCTGCGCGCGGCCAGACCAACAAGCAGATTGGCGCGGCACTCGACATCAGCGATCGCACCGTCCAGCACCACCTCGCCAACATCTACGCCAAGCTCGGCGTCGCATCGCGTACCGAAGCCGTCACGGCGGCACTGCAACGCCAGCTGATTACGTTGCAGGAATAACCGGTGTCCGATCATGAGGAGCAGCACATGGATCAGATTGCCGTCGATCGCGCCGTACTCCGCGCGTTGCAGGAACGCGCCGAACAGCTCACACGCGGCGAACGCGACCTGCCTGGTATACCGCTCACCGGCGAACCGCTGATCGACGACCTGCGACGGGCGCTCGACGTGCTTGGCGCGCACACCACACAGGGATTGCAGCATCAGCACGCCTATATCGCGGCGTTGAGCACCGCACAGGAGGCGGAACGCGCGCGCATCGCCCGCGAATTGCACGATGATGTGGTGCAACAACTCATCGCCCTGGGCCACAGCGTCGACTGGATCCAGCGCACCCTCGACCGTGGCGATGCGCCACGCGCAACCGAGCGGCTGGGGCGGATGCGTGAACAGATCACGACCATGGTCGGCGAGTTGCGCACCGTGATCGGCGATCTGCGCCCCCCGGCGCTCGAAGAACTTGGCCTGCGCGCGGCAGTCGAGGTGTTGCTCGCGCGCGGCAGCTCCGCCACACTGACGCCAACTCTGACGGTAACGGGTACGCCGCGCCGCCTCGCGCCACAGAGCGAACTCGCGGTGTTTCGCATCTTGCAGGAGGCCTGGTCGAACAGCCAGCATCATGCAGCGGCCACCCAGGTTGTGGTAGCATTTGTGTACGGCGCAACTGGGCTGGATGTCACGATCCGCGACAATGGATCGGGCTTTGTACAACCCACACTCCACGAAGCGCCCGACGGCCACTGGGGGTTGCGCGGGATGCGTGAGCGCGCGGAATTGACGGGCGGAACCCTGACGGTGATGAGCCAGCCAAGTGCCGGAACCCAGATCGAGCTCCACATTCCGTACCCCGGCGTCAACGATCGTGATCCGGTCTGTGGCATGCGGGTCGGGCCTGAATCGCTGGGCACCACCCATGCGGGCGAGCAGTACCGCTTTTGTTCGCCCGCCTGTCGCGATCTGTTTTTGGCACGACCGCACCACTACACCACGCCCACCACAACGGAATGACCCGCCGCCGCCACATCCTGGCGGCGGCGGGTTGCTGGTCATGCAGGTTGCACGATCGGGCGTGCGACCATCGCAGGTGCCTGCGAGAGACGTACGCGGCGGAGACGCAGCGAATTGGTGACGACAAACACCGAGCTGAACGCCATCGCCGCCGCCGCCACGATCGGCGACAGTTGCCATCCCAGCCATGGGTAGAAGACCCCGGCCGCGAGCGGGATGCCGATCACGTTGTAAATGAACGCCCAGAACAGGTTCCACCGGATCGTGCGCATCGTGCGCGCGCTGAGCGCGATCGCCTCTGGCACGCTCTGGAGATCGCCGCGCAGCAAGGTAATATCGGCCGTCTCCATCGCGACGTCGGTGCCGGTACCCATCGCGATGCCCACATCGGCCTGCGCCAGCGCCGGTGCATCGTTGATACCGTCGCCCACCATGGCCACGACATGCCCGGTCTGCTGGAGCCGCTGCACTTCCGCCACCTTCATCTCCGGCAGCACATCGGCGATCACCTGGTCAGCCGTCAGGCCAACCTGGAGCCCGATCGTCTCGGCGGTGCGTCGGTTGTCGCCCGTCAGCATGACGACCTGCACCCCGTGCTGTGTGAGGGTTGCGATCGCGGCGGCTGATGTCGGTTTCACCGGGTCGGCGATGCCAAATACACCGGACACGCGGCCATCGACCGCTACCACAACCGCTGTCTTGGCTTCGCCCTGCATGCGTGTGATCGTTTCAATCACCGCCGCGAGATCGATCTGCTGCTCGGTCATCAGCCGTGGCGAACCAATCAGCACGGTCTGCGCGCCAAGCTGCGCCTGTACACCGTGGCCAGCGATCGCGGCAAACTGCTCGGGCTGGGTGAGCACCACCCCCCGCTCCTGCGCTGCGCGCACAATCGCTTCGCCAAGCGGATGCTCAGAACGACGTTCCACGCTGGCCGCACGCGCGAGCAACTCCTGCTCGTCGTCGAGCGCCATAATGTCGGTGACGGCCGGCTGGCCAGCCGTGATCGTCCCGGTCTTGTCAAACACCACCACCCCGATCTTGCCGGCGCGCTCAAGCGCTTCGGCGTTCTTGATCAGAATGCCGTGCTGCGCCGCCGTGCCCGTGCCGACCATGATTGCCGTCGGCGTTGCCAGCCCCAATGCACACGGACAAGCGATTACCAGCACCGCGACGGCAAAGATCAGCGCCTGGGTAATATCACCCGTGGCGACCCACCAGCCAATGAGGGTGATCAGCGCAATGACCAGCACAATTGGCACAAACACCGCCGAGACCTGGTCGACCAGCCGCTGCACCGGCGCTTTGGAACCCTGCGCCTCCTGCACGAGCCGGACGATCTGCGCCAGCGCTGTATCGCTGCCAACGCGGCTCGCGCGGAACTGAAAGCTCCCGACGCGATTTAGCGTTGCACCGATCACCCGGTCGCCGACCTGCTTCTGCACCGGCATGCTCTCGCCCGTCAACATACTTTCGTCCACGGTGGACGTGCCGTGTGTGAGTACGCCATCGACCGGTACTTTCTCACCCGGACGCACCAGCACGATATCGCCGACCCGAACCTGTGTGAGCGGCACATCGGTCTCAACGTCACCACGGAGCACGCGTGCCGTCTTTGGTTGCAGACCGATGAGCGCTTTGATGGCGGCGCTGGTCTGGCTCTTGGCGCGCGCCTCCATGTACTTGCCAGCGAGCACGAGCGCGATGATCACTGCGGCCGTTTCGAAATACACGTGACCTGGTCTGCTGGCGAGCAGCACCCAGACGCTAAACCCGTACGCGGCCGATGTACCGATCGTGATCAGCGTATCCATGTTCGCCGTGCGCGCCCGCAGGGCTTTCCAGGCATTCCGATAAAAGCCGCGCCCGGCATAGAACTGCACCGGGGTCGCAAGCGCAAGGAACACCCAGTTGAGCAAATCATCACGCGCCGCGACGTGTTGCATCATCTCGGCCATGCTGGCACCCGGCATCTGCGCCATCATCGCCAGCCCATTACTGGTCAGCCACGGCGCGATCAGCCCGAGATCGCGCGCCATCGAGAGCACGAACAACGGCACGCTCAACACCGCAGCCACCACAAGTCTGCGGCGTCGCTCCGCAAGCTCGGCCTGGCGTGCCTGCGTCTCGGCATCTGCGCCTGTGGTATCGAGCGCATCGGTGGCGGCGGGAATGACCCCATAGCCCGCCCGTTCTACCGCAGTCGTCAGCGTTGCGGCGTCCGCCCCGCCTGCGGCAACGCGCACCGTTGCCTGCTCGGTGGCAAGATTGACCTGGGCATCAATCACGCC
>JAYUYF010000210.1:0-11464 GCA_043752605.1 Roseiflexaceae bacterium | reverse complement strand
GCCCGATGTTGCGTTTGTCCGGCGTGAACGTGTCGCGGCTGTCGGTGCGGGCTCAGGCTACTGGCCCGGTGCACCCGACCTTGCCGTCGAAGTCGTCTCGCCCGGCGATCTGTATACCGAAGTCGACGAGAAAGTTGCCATGTGGCTCGACGGCGGGACGCGCATGGTTATCATCGTCAATCCACGCCGACGCCTGGTAACGATCTATCGATTACTCCATACGATCTCGTTGTTGCGCGCTGATCAGGTGCTCGATGGTGCCGATGTCGTTCCCGGCTGGTCACTCCCCATACACGAGATCTTCGCCGAAATTTAAAGCGTTGCCATCCCGCACACGCTGATGCACGCTACCTGGCCGAGAAACGTGCGCTCCTCTCGGCGGAACACTGGCCAGCACTACCCATCGGTGGACGTGTGATTGCAGTCGATACCACCGCCCCGGCGACGATCGACTATGCGGTGCTCATCGTCACAATCGCGGCAGATCCGCAGCCTTCCTGAGATTGTAGCCACTTGTCCCGCAAAAACGCGCGCGATTGTCTATCGCCAGCAGCAGACAATCGCGGTAGTATGATCTGCATGACCACACGAGACCACACCGAGGCGCCACCACCACGCGCGGCCATGTTCCGCGCCGGGTTTGTGGCCACCATCCCGATCTGGCTGGGCGCGATGCCGTTTGGCGCACTCTATGCGGTGAGCGCGCGCGCCGCCGGGCTCGATGCCTGGCAGACGCTCGCGATGTCGCTGCTGGTCTTCGCAGGCGCATCGCAGTTCACCGCCGCCGGGCTGTTTGCCGCCGCCGCATCGCCGATCACGATCATCCTCACGACGCTGGTGGTCAACATTCGCCACCTGCTGCTGTCCGCCAGTATCGCGCCACACCTGCGGCAGGCGAGCACACCACTGCGCGCGTTGCTCGGCTTCCAGCTGACGGACGAATCGTATGCGGTGGGGATGCGGCGCTTCGCCAATCACGCGGGCGATCCGGCCTACCAGCTCGGCGCGAACATGTCGTTGTATCTCGCCTGGCAGTCCAGCACGCTCGCTGGGATCTTCCTCGGCGCGCTGATCACCGATCCAGTGGCGCTCGGGCTCGATCTGGTCTTCCCGTTGACCTTTATTGCGCTGTTGCCGCCGCTGGTGCGCGGCCGTGCGCGCCAGGGTGCTGCGTTGGTGAGCGCGCTGCTCACGATTGGCGTGGCGCTGGTACTACCCGGCAGCTGGTATCTGCTGATCGCGACGCTCGGCGCGTGCGCGGTGGGTGTGTTGCTCGAACGACGAGGTGCACGATGATGATCTGGCTGACGATTATCGGCATGGCACTGGTGACGTTTCTGCCGCGCGCGCTACCGCTGCTGGTGCCGGGCGAGCCGCCAGCCTGGTTGCAGCGCTGGCTCCAGTTTGTCCCTGCGGCGGTGTTTGTCGCCCTGATCGTGCCGCCGCTGCTGCTCCAGACCACTGCGGCCGGGCGCGCGCTGACGTTTGGGCCGCAGATCCCGGCCGCGCTGGTGGGCACACTGGTGGCCTGGCGCACTGGCAATGTGGTGGCCACGATTATGGCCGGGCTGGTGGTGTTCTGGGCACTGCGCGCGCTGGGCGTAGCGTAACAGGAGCAGACCATGGAAAAAGTTAACATCAACGATGCGCTGGACGCACTTGACGAGTACTGGTCACAACGGGTGCTGGCTGAAGCAAACGGCCAACTCTTCAAAGTGGCCAAGGGCATCGGCGAGACCCGGTGGCACACACACGATGATCAGGATGAGCTGTTTATTCTGTACAGCGGGCGGCTGACTATTCAGCTGCGCAGCGGCGATATCGAGCTCGTTCCGGGCGACATGGTTGTCGTGCCAAGAGGCGTCGAGCATTGCCCGCGAGCCGATCAAGAAGCCCGGTTTGTGATCGTCGGCGTGAATGTCACCTCAAATGCGCAGGGCGGCAAACCCGAGTGGAGCTATACTGCCAACAGTTCGCAGCAGCCGGTGTAGCCACGCTGAGGAAATGCTCACGGCACTGAATCATCTCAACCCGTTGACCATGCGATGCTGCCAATAGCCACCCAAAAGGAGCCAATCATGACGCTGGGCCTGGCAGAAATTGTCATTGTCGTGGTGATAATCGCGTTTCTGGTCGGCTTTGCCTTTCGCGCCGGGATTGTGCGTGGGCGAAGAAAGTAGGTAAGCTTTGAACGTTAAAGCTGAAACATCGAGTCATGCTCAAATCTCCATTTTTCAGTAGTCCTGTGGTACGATAAATAAAGATTCGGTTGCGAATGAAATGGTGAATGCGATGAGCCTGACAGAGACCCACAACGACATCTGGGATGCGCGCTGGACGGCGGCGGCGCTGGCGACGAGTGGTAGCGAAGTGCGCGAGCTACTGAAGCTGACCGAGAAACCCGATTTTATCTCGTTTGCTGGTGGGCTGCCCGCGCCCGAGACGTTCCCTGCCGAGGAGTTGGCCGCCGCCGCCGAGCGCGCACTGGCCGAGCACGCCGCACGTGTGCTCCAGTACGGGCCGAGCGAGGGCTACGGCCCGCTGCGCGCGGCGATCGCCGAGATCATGACCGAGCGCGGCGCGCCGGTGACGGCGGCGCAGGTGGTGGTCACCAGCGGCTCGCAACAGGCGCTCGATGTACTGGCGCGGTTGCTTGTCGAGCCCGGCGACCCGATCATCGTCGAGGCACCCACCTACATGGGCGCGCTGCAAGCCTGGCGTCCGTATCGCCCGACCTTTGTGCCGGTGCCGATCGATACCGGCGGCATGCAGATCGCGCCGCTGGCCGCGACGCTGCAGCGCATGGCTGCCGAAGGGCGACCGGCGCGCTTTATCTATACCGTCGCCGCATTCCAGAACCCGAGCGGGGTGACGCTCGCCGCCGACCGGCGCGACGCACTGCTCGATCTGGCTGAACAGTACGATATCCCGGTTGTCGAAGATGACCCGTACGGCGAGTTGCGCTTCGAGGGTGTGGCCCCGCCACTGCTCACCGCAATCGATGTGCAGCGCCACGGCGCGCCGCGCTATGTGCTCTACACCAGTACCTTTTCGAAGCTGCTCGCACCCGGGCTGCGGATCGGCTGGATCACCGGGCCAGATACCCTCCTGCACAAATTCGTCCAGGTGCGTCAGGGTGTCGATCTCCACACCGGCTCGCTCTCGCAGGCGATCGCGTATGAGGCGTGCAAAGAGCGCCTGCCACAGCGCAATCTGCCGCGCATCCTGGCGCTGTACCGCGAGCGCCGCGATACGATGCTGGCCGCGCTTGAACGCGAGATGCCGCAGGGCGTCAGCTGGACGCGGCCCGAGGGTGGCATGTTCCTGTGGGTGACGCTGCCCGCCGGTGCGGATAGCCCGGTGCTGCTGCGGCAGGCGGTCGAGCGCGGCGTGGCCTTTATCCCCGGCACCGCGTTCTTCACCGATGGCGGCGGGCGCGAGGCCATGCGCGTCAACTTTTCGTATTCGACACCCGCACAGATCAACGACGGGATCGCGCGGCTGGCGGCATTGCTGCGCGAACAACTCGTGTAGAGCGGCACGGAGTATCGTCCATGAAAGACGCCTCGCAGCGCGCGTTCAACCGCGCGCTAATCCCTGTGCTGCTGATCCAGGCGCTCGGCGCAATGGGGTATGGCGTTGTCTTCCCGGTCATGCCGTATTATGTTGCGCAGTTTGGTGGTACTCCGCTGAGCGTGGGGCTGCTCGGCTCGGCATATGCGGTGTGTGCGTTTTTTGCAGCGCCCGTGCTTGGTGCGTTGAGTGATCGCTATGGACGAAGACCGGTCTTGCTCTTTAGCCTGATCGGTACATGTATCGGCTTTATCCTGCTCGGGATCGGTGGTTCGCTGCTTGTTCTGTTTCTGGGGCGTATCATCGATGGTATCTCGGCGGGCAACATGGCGGTGGCACAGGCGTACGTGGCCGATATCACCGAAGGTGAGGAACGCACCACCGCGTTTGGACTCATGGGCGCAGCCGATGTGGGTCGCGGCGGTGCTGGCGCTGGCAGCGCTACTGATCGGCAGCGTCATGCTACGCAGGACTCAGCCTGCGGCCACTAGCACGCACCAGGGAGTCGGCGCACAGATCAGATCGATCGGCGCGGTGTTTGGGCGGCGCGAATTGCGACCACTGCTGCTGCTGCTGTTACTCGTAACCCTGATTATGGCACTGTTTGTAACGACGATCGGGCTCTTTTTGCAGCTCCGGGTTGGCGCGCCGGTGGCCGAGGCCGGGTTACCACCCACCATCTTCGGGATCCTCAACATTGTCTTTCAGCTCGCGTTGCTGCCACGGCTGGTGCGGCGCTATGGCGAGCGCGCGCTTATCCCGGTCGGCTTTGTGGCGCTGGCGCTGGCCAACCTCGGGCTGTTCTTCGCGAGCAGTCTGCTCACCACCACCGCGCTGGCAGTATTCCTCGCGCTGGGGATCACGCTCCTGCGCCCAAGCCTCACTGCGCTGATCACGCGTGTCACTCCGCCGGGTGAAGTTGGCCGGGTGTTGGGCGTCACCACCTCACTCGATAGCCTGGCCGAAATTATCGCCCCGCTACTGGGCGGCGCGCTGATCGAAGTCTTCAACCCGGCGGCACCCGGTCTGCTCGCCGCCGCGATCGCTGCTGTTGCCCTGCTGCTCTTTGGCAACGTGCGCCAGCGCATCCCCGCACGTGCAACGGCAGCCGTACCTGAGGGTGCTGGTGCATGAGCTGCACGCGTTGCGCAGATCGCATTCCGTGCTATGCTATAAACGAAGAGCGGAGACCAGTCTGAGCGGGCGCGGGCGCGCCCCGGTGGCGGTGGCGCAGCTGACGCTCGCCGCTTCAGGCCGAAAAGAGAGCGAGGAGACCATGGCTCACAGCGCTACGGATGCCGTAGCGGAAGCACCGGCAATCGATGCGACCGACCGGCAGTTCAACCGTGAGCAGAGCTGGCTCGAATTCAACCGGCGTGTGCTCGAGGAGGCGATGGACGAGCGCCATCCGCTGCTCGAGCGTATCAAATTTGTTGCGATCTTCTCGTCGAACCTCGACGAGTTCTTTATGATCCGGGTCTCCGGGCTGTGCGCGCAGATCGAAGCCGGCGTGACGACCCGCTCGCCCGATGGCCTGCTGCCCGATGAGCAACTGGCCGCGATCCGCGAGCACGTCGCGCCGCTACTGGTGCTGCAGCGCAATCTGTGGCTGCGCGAGTTGCAGCCACAGCTGCGTGCCACCGGTGTCATGCTGTACGATTATGCCGAACTCAACGCCGAGCAACGCGCGTATTGCCAGTCGTATTTCGAGCAGGATATCTTCCCGGTGCTGACGCCGCTGGCCTTTGACCCTTCGCATCCGTTCCCGCATATCTCAAATCTGAGCCTCAATTTTGCGGTGGTGGTGCAGGATGCCGACGAAGGCGAGCTGTTTGCACGTGTGAAGGTTCCGGCCGTGTTGCCACGCTTGATACAGCTGCCGCCCGCACTGGTGACCGGGGCCAATCACACGCGCGCCGACCAGCGCCACGGCTTTGTCTGGCTCGAACAGATCATCCGCGAGCATCTCGGGATGCTGTTTCCAGGCGAGACCGTCGAGCAGGCATATCTGTTCCGCGTGACACGCAACGCCGATATGGAGATCCAGGAAGATGAGGCAGATGACCTGCTGCGCACGATTGAGGAGGGCGTGCGGCAACGCCGCTTTGGCGATGTGACCCGCCTGGTGGTCGAACGCCCGACACCGCCGCGGCTGCGCAAGCTGCTGATGGATAACCTGAAGATCCCGGCCGAGTACACGTATGATGTCGAGCCACCGCTGGGCCTGGCCTCGCTGATGACGCTGATGCGCGTACCGCGCCCCGATCTGAAAGATGCGCCGTTTTACCCGGCGATCCCGGCCGTCCTGCGCAACGCGCGCCGTGGCGATGAGCTGTTTGCGGCGATCCGCGAGCGCGATATCCTGCTGCATCACCCGTATGATTCGTTCCAGCCGGTGGTCGATCTGATCGAGAGCGCCGCCGCCGACCCCGACGTGCTGGCGATCAAGCAGACGCTCTACCGCGTCGGCAGCAATTCGCCGATCGTGCGGGCGCTCATGCGCGCGCGCGAAGAAGACAAACAGGTGACGGTGCTGGTCGAGCTCAAGGCGCGTTTTGATGAAGAAAATAACATCACCTGGGCGCGCGCGCTGGAGAGCGCCGGGGTCCACGTCGTCTACGGCGTGCTCGGGCTGAAGACGCACGCCAAGGTGGCGCTGGTGGTGCGCCGCGAGCACGATGGCCTGCGCCGCTACGTACACCTGGGGACGGGCAATTATAATGCGGGCACCGCGCGGCTGTACACCGATCTGGCGGTCTTTAGCGCGCGGCCCGAGGTCGGGGCCGATGCGTCCGAGTTGTTCAATTATCTCACCGGCTACTCGCGGCAGCGCGAATACCGCCGCCTGATGGTGGCACCCGTCACCCTGCGCACCGGTCTGGTGGCGCTTATCGAGCGTGAGATCACGTACGCCGCTGCCGGACGCCCGGCGCGGATCGTGCTCAAGTGCAACTCGCTGGTCGATGAACCAATGACCGAGGTGCTGTATCGCGCATCGCAGGCAGGCGTGCAGATCGATTGTATCATTCGCGGGATCTGTTGCCTGCGCCCGGGTGTGCCCGGCCTGAGCGAAAACATTCGGGTGCGCAGCATCGTCGGGCGGTTTCTCGAACATCACCGGATCTATGCGTTTGGCAATGATGGCCACGAAGAGATCTATATCGGCAGTGCCGATATCATGACTCGCAACCTGGATCGACGCGTTGAGACCGTCTTCCCGATTGAGGATCGCACGCTGGTACAGCGCGTCCGCGAGGAGTTGCTGCACGCCTATTTGCACGATAATATGCGCGCGCGCATACTCGGGCCAGATGGAATCTACACGCGCGTGCAGCCCGCACCGGGAGAACTCGTCATCGATAGCCAGGCAATGTTCGCCATTGGTCGCGATCGGCCAGATGCCTAGCCAATGATCGCGTCCGCCGTGTTGTAGCTGAACGGATATGTCAATGATGCCAACTGAGCGCCTGCAGCGCATTGTCTTGATCCTTGCCCTCGTGGCGCTCGCCATCTATCTGGTCGAGCGGCTGTTGACGGTGCTTGGCTTCTTTGCTACCAATTTGCTGATCTTCGCGGTGGCCTGGCTGATCGCCGTGATCTTGCGCCCGATTGTGGCGCGTGTCGAGCGCGTGCCGCTGCCCGCGCTGCGGCGTGCGAGCCGTGATACCCCACAGCGGTATATCCCGCACGGCATCGCCGTAATGCTGGTGTTTCTTGTGCTCGGTGCCGGGCTCCTCCTGTTGTTTGTCTCGCTGCTACCGGTGCTCGCCAGCCAACTCGCCAGCCTTGGCGAACGGTTGCCCGGCGCGGTGACCAACAGCGCGCAGGCGCTCCAACAATTCGAGACGATGCTAAAACAGTTTGGCTTTGGCGCGCAGTTGAGCCAGATTCTGCGGCCGGAGCGGCTCGCCGAACAGGTCTCGGCGATCGGCAGCCAGCTTATCCAGCAATCGATTACGCTGGCGGGTGGGCTCGCCGCCGGGATTTTTAACGCGTTCCTGGTGATTATTTTGAGCTTTTATATTACACTCGATGCGACGCGGCTTGGGGCCGGTTTGATGCACCTGATACCCGCCGAGTGGCGCGAAGCGGTGCGCGCGTTTCTCGCGATGGCCGACCATACGTTTGGGGGCTTTATGCGCGCGCAGCTGCTGAACTCGCTGATCTATGCGGCAGCGGCGACGATCGTGATGGCCATGTTTGGGCTCTCAAACATCGCGTTTGTCGCGGTCGTCTCAGCCGTGCTGGTGTTTGTGCCACTGGTGGGTGGCTTTGTCGCATTGATCCCGCCCGCACTGGTGGCGCTGATCGATGCACCCGACCGGCTGGTGGCGCTGCTGTTTGTGCTGCTGATCATCCAGCAGGTACAGTTCAATGTCCTTGCACCACGTCTCGTCGGGCAAATCATCGGTATGCATCCACTGCTGGTGTTTGCCGCGCTGCTGTTTGGTGGCACAATTGGCGGTGGCTGGGGCGTGCTGTTTGGTATCCCGGTGGCGGGCGTCATCTCAGCGGCCGCTCAGTTCATCCTCTCACGGCGCACCAGCAGCGCCCGCCCCACCTGACCGCGAGTCATCAAGGAGTAACCCACGTCTCAGATGCCTATGAGGGGCACATCAGCGTGAGCCTGTATAATCATAAGTAGTACACCGTCAGATTTGAGAGGGGTCTATGGTTCGTCTACGCAGAATTCTGCCGTTCGTGATGGCCGCTGTGCTACTCGCAGGCCTCGGCCTGACGCCACTCAGCACCCGCGCCGCCGCACGTTCGCCGGGCGAAGTGCCCGCCACTCGCCCGCCATTTGGTTCACGTGTCTTCCCCGAAACCGGTTTTGCTGCGGTCAATTCGTTCCGCACCTACTGGGAGCGCACCCCCAATGCGCTGTTTACGCTCGGCTTGCCGATCTCGCAGCCGTTTATCGAGCAGAGTTTTACCAATCCAGGCGAGTATTATCGCGTCCAGTACTTCGAGCGCGCAGTGCTCGAAGAGCATCCTGAGAATAATAATCAGTTTTACATTCTCGGGCGCCTGATGGGTAGCCAGCTCAGCAAGGGCCGCGAGGCACAGGCACCGTTCCAGCCGGTGGCTGATCCGGGCGATGGCAGCTATGATAGCGCCAGCAAGCACACCCTGCGCAACAGCCCGGCACCATTCCGCGGCTTCTGGCAGAACAACGGTGGGCTGGGGGTCTTTGGCCGTCCGCTCTCTGAGCAGTTCCAAGAGACCAACGCCGCCGATGGCAAAGTGTACTGGGTGCAGTATTTCGAGCGCCAGCGTATGGAATGGCACCCGGACGAGCCAAATCCACAGTATCGCATTCTGCTCGGTCTGCTCGGCAACGAGTACCGCAATGTTAATCATACCGGCAACGCGGCGTTCGTTCCTGGCCAGCAGGTTGTCGAGCCAGCATCGACGTTTGCTTATGGCTACAACGCGATCCTGTACGGCCAGGGTGGGACGACGTGGCAGGATCGGCCACGCGCGCTCCAACTCGTCAAGATTTCGGGCTTTGGCTGGGTGCGCCAGCAGATACGTTGGAAAGACCTGCACGACCGCTCCGGGCAAATCTTCTGGGCCGAACTCGATAATATCGTCGATGATGCCAATCGCGCTGGTGTCAAACTGCTGCTGAGCATCGTACGCGCCCCCGCCTGGGCCACGCCAGACGGCAAAGATGGTATGCCGGCGCGCGAGCACTTCAGCACGTTCAATTTCTTTATGGGCGAAATGGCCAAGCGCTACAAGGGCAAGGTCGGTGCCTATGAGATCTGGAACGAGCAAAATCTGGCCTACGAAAACGGTGGCCGGGTTGCTTCAGCCAGCTACTACATGGATATGCTGGTCGGCGCATCACAGGCGATTAAGGTCAACGACCCGGCGGCGCTGATCGTCTCGGGCGGGCCGTCTTCGACCGAGACCAACAACGCGGGTATCGCGCTGAGCGATATCACGTTCCTGCGCCAGATGTTCCAGGATCCGCGCTTCAAGGCCAATGTCGATATCGTCGGCGCGCATCCCGGTGGTGCCTCGAACCCACCCGATACGTTCTGGCCCGACCGGCCCGGCCCTGGCCCAAATTTTGTCAACAGCCGCGAATTTTACTTCCGCCGTGTTGAAGATGTGCGCGCGCTGATGGTACAAAATGGTCTGTCGGATATGAAAGTCTGGGTCACCGAATTCGGCTGGGCGACGCGCAATACTTCGCCGGGCTACGAGTTTGGTAACCAGATCAGCTACCAGAAACAGGCCGAGTATATCGTACGTGCGTACCGTATGGCGCGTACAGACTATCGCGATTGGATGGGTGGCATGTTCCTCTGGCAGCTCAACTTTGCGGTGTCCTGGCGCGCGAGCGGCAACGAGTTGCACGAGCAGGCATCCTATGGTGTCTTGAACGGCGACTGGACCCCGCGACCATCGTTTACTGCGCTGCAGGGCATGCCAAAAGACTAACCCCGTACCCGCTGCGGTGATTGATCGGTACGACGTGACCCGCTCCCCCCGCCCCCGCTGCCACGCGTGACAGTGGGGGATCGCACCGCGACGGGGTGAGCGGAAGATGACGGAAGAGGAGAGGAATGTTTCGTAATCACGCGCTTCGCAGCGCGCTGCTCGCAATGAGCTTGCTGATGGCGGCCTGTGGCGGGCCTGCGGCCCAGCCCACTGCGGTACCACCACCGCCCACCGCACCAGCCACCAGCGCACCGGCGACCGTGGCACCAGCGGCGACGACCACTGCGCGCCCGACGGTCGCGCCCACGGCATCGGCTGCGCCAACAGAAGTACCACCGACCGGCTTCCCGATCGTTCTCGATGAGATGCAGCAGGGTGTCGTCGGGCATCTGTATTACACCGACCGCGAGCGCGTGCTGACACTGACCACGATCGCCGGGTTCTCGTGGTTTCGGCAGCAGATCCACTGGCGTGACATGGAAGGCCCGACGCCCGGCGATTACAAATGGGGCGATCTCGACGCGATCGTCGCTGATACACATGCCCGCGGTGTCAAGCTGCTGATCAGTATCGTGCGCTCGCCATCGTTTTACAACCCGACCAACGGCCTGCCCGAAGACCCAAAGATGATGGGCAACTTTGTCGAGGCGTTGGTCAAGCGCTACGGCAAACAGATCCCCGCCTACGAGATCTGGAACGAGCAGAACCTCGCGCACGAGACCGGCGGCCGGATCACGCTCGATGATGCTGGCAAATACGTCGAGCTCCTGATCGAGTGTTTCACCCGTATCAAGGCGATCGACCCGTCGATCATCGTACTCGCTGGTGCGCCCTCCTCGACGGGTGTGACCGATCCGGCGATCGCGGTGGCAGACGAGGAATATTACCGCGCGATGTACGACTACCGCGACGGAGTGATCAAGGATTTCTTCGACGCGCAGGCCGTCCATCCTGGCGGGGCCGCCAACCCGACCAAAACACTCTGGCCAGATAATCCTTCGAACACGCAGGGTTGGAACGATGACGAGACATTCTACTTCCGCCACGTCGAAAACGTACGACGTTTCATGGTCGAAGAGGGTGTCGGCGACCATCAGATCTGGATCACCGAATACGGCTGGGCGACCAGGAACGAGACACCGGGCTACGAGTTTGGTAACCAGGTCTCGCTTGAGCAGCAATCAGCGTATATCATCGATGCGATGCAACTCGCGCGTGAGGGGTACGTCGATGAGAATGGCAAACCGTGGATCGGCGTCATGTTCCTCTGGAATATGAATTTTGCCGTACTCTGGGGTGCGCAGAACCAGCCACTGCACGAGCAGGCGTCGTTTGGCATCCTCGGGCCAGACTGGCAGCCACGGCTGAGCTTCCTGGCGATCCAGAGCTATCTGGCGACGCTGAAAGATTGAAGCAGGGGGCGGGCGGCGATGCCGCC
>JAYUYF010000209.1:0-1850 GCA_043752605.1 Roseiflexaceae bacterium | reverse complement strand
ACTTTGGTACCTCGTTTGGTACGGATGAAGCCGTCGGCGACCGCATTTTTAGTCGGCTCGGCATCTCGGTTGGTCTCTCGTCGGTTGCGTTGCTGTTTACCTATCTCTTCTCAATTCCAATCGGGGTCTATTCGGCCACTCATCGCTATACGATCCCAGATTACCTGATTACGTTCTTCCAGTTCCTGGGGCTCTCGATTCCGGGCTTCCTGCTCGCGCTCATGTTGCTCATCCTCGCGACGCGCTTTATCGACAACCAGCCGATCGGTGGCTTGTTCTCGCCAGAGTATGCGGATGCGCCCTGGAGCTGGGGTAAACTTGTCGACTTTTTCCGCCACGTCTGGATTGCGGTCGTCGTGCTGGCGGTGAGCGCGACAGCCGGTCTGACGCGCGTCATGCGCGCCAATCTGCTCGATGTACTCAATATGCAGTACGTGCAGACGGCGCGTGCAAAAGGTTTGCACGAAAACGTCGTGATCTGGAAGCATGCGGTACGCAACGCGATCCACCCGCTGGTGATGGGTCTTGGTACCGTCCTGCCAGCCCTGATCGTCGGTGAGGCGCTGATCGCAACGATTATGAGTTTGCCCACGATCGGCCCGCTCTACATCGATGCCCTTAGGACGCAAGATCTGTACCTCGCGGGCACTATTCTGGTGTTGCTCTCTGGTCTGTTGCTTGTCGGCAATCTTATTGCCGATCTGTTGCTGGCCTGGGTCGATCCGCGTGTCCGTTTCGATTAGTGCGGTTGGAAGTGACTGGCTCATTGGAAGGATCGTGCGCCCTGTGATGGTGTGAGGTTCTTTCGGTGACACAACGAGGTGAGCGATGGCAACAGTTGCCGAAGATCTCAAGAAAATCCGTACTGCGAAGAAAGTCGATATCGGCAATATTCCGCAGTGGCGGTTGATGGTACGGCGGTTTAAGCAAAGCAAGCTTTCGGTGATTGCACTGATCGTCTTGATCATCATGTACATCATGGTGGTACTCAGCGATTTTATTTCCCCCTACGCGCACTATGAGCTCGACACGAGCGCCTCCTTTGCGGCACCGAGCAAACTCCAGTGGACGGCGCAAGGCCCGGCAATCTTTGGTCAGAAGCAGACGCTCGATGAGGTGCGCTTCCAGTGGATCTACGAGGAAGACCCGAGTATCGTCTATCCGATCAAGTTCTTTGTGCCTGGCTATCAGTACTGGCTGCTTGGTGTCATCCCGAGCACGACCCATCTGTTTGGTATCGATGTGCCGGGGACTGTCACGCCGAAGCCGAAGATGCTGCTCTGGGGCGCGGATAAAGAAGGCCGCGATCTCTTCTCGCGGATCATGAAGGGCAGCCAGATCTCGATGAGCGTCGGCTTCGTCGCGGTATTTGTTTCGGTGGTGCTCGGCACACTGATCGGTACGGCATCGGGCTATTTTGGCGGCGCGATCGACAATGCTATCCAGCGTGTCGTCGAGCTCATCCAGTCGTTCCCCGACTTGCCGCTGTTTCTCGCGCTGGCGGCTGCGTTGCCCGTCGATGTACCGGTCGTCACACGCTTCTTCCTGGTGACGCTGGTGATCGGTCTGATCGGCTGGACGGGCCTCTCGCGCGCGGTGCGTGGCAAGGTGCTCGCGTACCGCAATGCCGATTATACCAATGCGGCCAAGGCGGCGGGTGCCTCGCACTGGTATATCATCACCAAGCATATGGTGCCAAACACCATGAGCCACGTAATCGTGGTCGCGATGCTCGCGATCCCAGCTGCGATCGGCACCGAAACGGCGCTGAGCTTCCTCGGTCTCGGCGTATTGCCGCCCGCAGTGAGCTGGGGTCTGCTGCTGCGCGACTCGCAGAGCATCCAGGCGGT
>JAYUYF010000208.1:0-4888 GCA_043752605.1 Roseiflexaceae bacterium | reverse complement strand
GGACGCAGCATGCTGCGTCCCTACGGGATGCTGGCGGTCGCATTGTTACCCACCGCGCCGTTTCTGGGCACACCCGATTCGCGGTATATGTATCTGCCGGTGGCGCTGGCGGGCCTGATGCTCGCACATCTGTTGCGGCGTGTGCCGTGGCTGGCGCTGGGTATTGCGATTGTCTTAATGATACTGGGAACGCCTGTGTACCGGGCGCGTGAGGTGCAATTTGCAAAAGACAGCGCGCCGGGTGGCAGCCTGTTTGCACTGGCACAGGCCGAGTGCGCGGCGGGGCGCCTCAATCGCATGTTGATCGTTGATCCACCGCTGGCGGCTGGCCATGCACAGGCGGCGGTGCGGCTCGCGTGCGGCGAGCGGCCGCGCCCGATTGTCGTCACCAGCACGCAGATTGCAGATGAATTGCGTACCTCGTCGCTGGTTGTCGCATTTGTCGATGGCGGGGCGCGCGTGGTGCAGCGCACAGCCGCGCCGCGATGATCGAGGTATGTGCAAAATGGTATTTGACACAGGCTATTGCGATGACTATACTAAATGTACGACGCCAGCAGGTGCTGTGCTACCATATACGCCCGAATTTTGTACGGGCAGCGGCTCTGGAGAACGCGTGACGCAGTTTGACCACAACAGACAGATACGTTTCTGGTGTAGCGAAAGCCACAACTGGCTGCTACGCGATGTGCAATGCTCACGGCGTTCACGTCATGGTCACCTCTGTCGCCGCGCAATCATCGCGGCGGGTGCGGCGGATATTATAGGCCGCGCGCGATAACGAAGGCTTCGGCCTCCCTGTCATCGGCGCGCAGAACACTGGTGTGCAACGATCGAAAAGGGGGGTGTCTTGGGGCAGCGTGTTCTCGTCCTCAATGCAAGTTACGAGCCGATGCAGCTAATCTCGCTGCGCCGCGCCGTGATCCTCGTGCTCCAAGATAAGGCCGAGCTTGTCGAGGCCGCACAGCAGCGGCTGCGCGCGAGCCAGGTTTCGTTCGCGGTGCCGCTCGTCATCCGCCTCGTGCGCTATATTCGTCTGCCGCGCCGTCTGAAGCTACCCTGCTCACGTCGTGGTGTACTCATGCGAGACCGCGAGACGTGCCAGTACTGCGGCGAGATGCCCGGCCGCCAGACACTGACGATCGACCACATCATGCCGCGCTCGCGTGGTGGTGCCACCTCGTGGGAGAATGTGGTCACGGCCTGCCGCGATTGCAATCATCGTAAGGGCGGCCGCACGCCGGAAGAAGCCAACATGTTGTTGCTCAGCGTGCCGCGCCAGCCGCAGTATGTGGCGTTTGCGCTGCTGGGTGAGCTTGAGCGCCACGAGGTCTGGAAAAAATATTCGTATGCGTAATCCGTGCTTCCCGTCCCCGTAGTGACGCAAAGCATTCGCATCGCCGTTGCAACAGTATGCAAATGCTCTGGCCCGCCATTTCCCTACCCGAGATCCCCAATCACCACCTGCGCGCAATTGTGACCGGGGATGCCGCTGACGCCGCCGCCCGGATGCGCGCCACTGCCACACAGGTACAACCCCGCCAGTGGTGTGGTGTAATCGGCGAAGCCGAGCGTCGGGCGCAAACCGAAGCCCTGGTCGATCGTCATTTCGCCGTGGAAGATGTGCCCGCCGCTCAGGCCAAAACGCCGCTCAAGATCCAGCGGGCTGAGCATCTGACGCGCCAGGATCGCCGCCGGGATGTTTGGCGCATACTCGGCGACCTTGGCGATAATACGGTCGGCAAATTCCTCGCGTAGCCCTTCGTCCCACCCTTTGCCGCTCGGCGCATACGGCGCATACTGGCAAAAGCACGAGAGTACGTGCTGGCCGGGTGGTGCCATCGTCGGGTCGGTTGGTGATTGCGAATAGATCTCGACAAACGGATCACGCGACGGCAACCCGTATTTGTAGTCGTCGTACGCACGCTCCATATACGCCATTGAGGGTGCGAGATCCACTGTGGCGCACGAGATGACTTCGGTCGGTACATCGGGCGGCGCGGCGGTGTAGCGCGGTAGTTCACTCAGCGCCAGGTTGAGCTTGTAGACCGGGCCGACGCTACGGTAGCGTTTGGCAATTGCATCACGAAATGCGACGGGCAGACTATTCTCCGGGCACAGGCCGATAAACGTGCGCTTTGGGTCGGCGTTCGAGAGCACCACGCGCGCCCGGATTGTGTCGCCGTTCTCCATGAGTACGCCGGTGGCCACACCACCCTCCACCAGCACCTGCGCGACGGGAGCTGCGGTGCGGATTGTGACGCCCAGGTCGGTGGCAGCTGCGGCGAGCGCCTGCGTCACCGCGCCCATGCCGCCGCGCACGTAGCCCCACACGCCGCGCTTGCCGATCGCGCGCCCGAGCGCGTGGTACAGCCAAACGTAGGGTGTCCCCGGCGAGAGTGGCCCGAGCGCGGTGCCGATCATCCCCTGTGGGATCATCGTGGCCTTCACATACTCGCTCTCGAAGAATTCATCGCACAACTCGGAGGTCGAGGTCAGCGTCAGACGCCGCCAGTCATCCGCGCAGCCTGCATCCTCGAAGCGCTGCGCGAGTTCGGCGATGCTGGGTGGGCGCTGCATCAGGGTTGGTTCGATCAGATCACCACAACGATCCCAGAAATCTTCCCAGGCGTCGTACCGATCGGCGTCGTGCTGGCTGATCGTGGCGATCGCGCGCTTGCTGGCCTCGCGGTCACTGGCGTGCAGGAGGAGATGCTTCCCATCCGGGAACGGCATGAAGTACGACGGACTCTTGGCGTATGTCGCGTAGCCATAGTCGCGCAGCCGCAGCGTATCGGTGATCTCGGGGCGCAGCCAGCTCATCGAGTACGAGGCCACCGAGACGCGGAAACCGGGGTGGATCTCCTCCGTCACCGCTGCACCGCCGACGGTATGGTGGCGTTCCAGCACCAGCGCGCGCTTGCCCGCCTTCGCCAGGTAGCAGGCCGCCACCAGCCCGTTGTGCCCGCCACCGATAATAATTGCATCGTACTGGGTTTTCATCCTACACTCCCGTCTGGCCGTCGGTCAACTCACGGAAGATATCGGCCTGGCCGCTGTGGCGCGCCATTTCTTCGATCATGTGCAGCAGAATCCAGCGCAGACTGATGCGCCGCTCGCCACGTTCGACGATCGCATCCGGCTGTGCGGCCAGCGCGATCGCCAGCGCACGCGCGGTCTCATCTTCGTACAATGCGCGAATGCTGGCGTAGGTCTCGCCCGGCTCGACACGCCAATCGGCGTCGGGGTCGGTATCAGACCAGGGAAACGCGACATCTTCGCCCGCGAAGACGTGGCGCAGCCACCAGCGGTGGACGATCGCGGTGTGTTTCAGCAAACTGAGCAGCGAGAGGCCCGAGGGCACGATGCTGTGGCGCAGTTGGGTCTCGTCGAGCCCTTCGGTCTTCAGCAGCAACGTCTGCTGGAAGTAGCGCAGGTAATCGACGAGCATCGTGCGCTCATCGGCAATATAGGCAGGTTTTTGGCGTAAATCACTCACATGTGCTCCAGTACGCTGCGGTAGTGCTGGTCAAATGCCCAGAGCAGACCTTCGGAGTGGGCATATGGTCCGGGGGTGTAGGCGCGCGACGTGGTCCCCAGATGGGTCAGCAACGAGACTTCCCAATCCTGGCGGTTGGTCATGTCCCAGAACGCGACGGCATCCGCAACGCCCGCCGGGTCGGCATCGAGCGCGAACAGCCACTGGCAGCGTACGTGCGTGCGGCCGGCGCTCTGCGGTGTGATCGTATGCACCATCACATAATCGGCGTGCAGGCTGAGCAGCACATTCGGAAACAGCGTGTAGTAATAGACCCGGTCGAGGTCTTCGGCGGCTACATTGCCCACCGGCTTTGCTGCCGCTTTGCCGCTGATCGTCATACTGCCCACATCGTGGCTGAGCGTCATATAGCCGCCAAGAAACGGCCCTTCGCTGAGATCGTTGCGGCCGCTGGTACTAGGCGAGAGCCGATCAAGTGCGGGGTGGATCAGCGGGCAATGGTAGCACTCGGAATAATTCTGGAAGATCAGCTTCCAGTTACATTCGAGATCGTAGTCGATTGTTTGCGCCACCCGCAGGTCTGGCATGTCCCAGGCGCTGAACTTGCCGATCAGCGGCGCGTGGCTGATAGCGAACGGCGCGGCCTGCGGGTCGAGATTGATGAACACAAACCCTTCCCATTCGGCGATCTGCGCGCTATGGAGCGGATAATCGGCGCGGTCGAAGCCGGGCACATCCTGCATCGTGCGCGCGGCCAGCAGCTGGCCATCGAGCGCGTAGGTCCACGCGTGGTACGGGCACTGGATGCTGGCACCGAGTTGGCCGGCGCCCTCGGTGCAGAGCCGTGTACCACGATGGCGGCAGACGTTGAAATGCGCGTGCGGTTGCCCGGCGCGGTCGCGCACGACGATCAGGCTCTCGTTGCCAATTTGCGTCAAAAAATAGTCCCCCGCACCGGCAATTTGCTCGCTGCGACCCACCAGCAACCATTCGCGCGTAAAGATCCGATCCTGCTCGGCCTGGAAGATCGCCGCATCGGTGTAATACGCGGCTGGCAGCGTCATCGCACCACTATCGACACCCGCGCGCACAAACGTCGTCATCACTCGCTCCATCGCTAATACTGAAATGTATCGTAGCAGTGTGGTGGGGTGGCTGTCAATAATCACCCAATTCTCAGGTTTCCAGCCTGCTGGCAGTTGAACGTCATCTGGCGCAAACGTCTGGTTCATCGGTTTTCAACTGGCCGCGCGCTATACTCCATTCATACCAAAGCAAACACGACAGCGTGTATGCACAGTACGCATTGATGAACGGAGGCGACCATGATGATGCGATGGATGACCGGCGCGCTGCTGGCGGGTACCCTGCTGGTGAGCATCCCAACGG
>JAYUYF010000207.1:0-1852 GCA_043752605.1 Roseiflexaceae bacterium | reverse complement strand
CTTGCGATCGATACGTCGATCGATGATGTACCGGCGCAGGAGATGGCGGACGGCGACGAGCAGTAAGCGCGAAACATCGATCTGTAGGGCCAACATATGCGCCGACCTGTTGTACAGGTCGGCGCATACGTTGGCCCTACGATTTGGATGAACCGGGTTGTCACGCGATTGCTGAGATGTTGATCAGGTTCCCCGCCGCATCAGCAGCTGATCTACGTTACAGTGATACCACGTATGCGCTATCCAGGACGAACTATGTCGAACAAAGTTACTACTCTGGAGCAGCTCAGCAGCGAACGTCAGCAATTTGAATACCTCCGCCGTACGATCTTTATCATTGCGGGCTCGCTTGGTGTGGTAATCATCGCGCTCGCAACGCTTGAAATGATTTTTATCGACGAGCCGAGCGCATTTTTTGCGTTGTTTCTCGTAAACAATGTACTATTTGGTGTATTTGTCGCCACGGTTGTTGTGTTATCTGCAAGCCAACGGATGCCACAGGAACAGATTGAGCAGTTGACACTTGGTGTCTTTGCGGTCGAGTCGTTGCTCTTCAATGGTATTATCGCCGGACTGACGGTGCCAACGCTCGCCCGACTTTACACCGAAACGGTTGGCGATGATATCTGGTTTTTACTGATTATCTGTATTTTCATATTGCATCTCTTTCCGTTGCAGCGCGCCTTCTTGCTGGTGACCGGCATGTATAGTGCTTCACTGCTGATCCTCGGCTGGCGCATCTGGCTCGGGTTGGAGACAGGCGACTTCGGGCTCGTGACCGAAATTGTACGTATCTATACCTTTGGCGCGATCCTCGTCATTGTGCTATATCTGCTTGTGCGGTACCGCGAAAACGTGCATGAACTCCGTACGCAGCACAGGACACTACAGGAAATCGCCTTTGTCGATCCGTTGACGCAACTCTTTAATCGCCGCTATCTCAGCCAGATTCTCGATGAACAGATCCAGATCTGGCATAATCAGCGGCTGCCGTGCTGTGTCTTGATCGCTGATATTGATCATTTCAAACAGATCAATGACCGATTTGGGCATGCTGTCGGCGATGCTGTGCTTGTTCAGGTTGGGCAATTGTTGTGTGATACGGTTCGGTCGACAGATGTTGTTGGACGCTGGGGTGGTGAGGAATTTTTGATCATCATGCGTCTGACGGAATGCGACGCGGCGCTACTCATCGCCGAGCGGCTGTGTGAGCGCGTGGCGCACGCCGAGTGCGGTGTACACGAACGTGTCACACTGAGTATTGGTGTGGCCGCGTATATAGCGGGTGATAGCAGCGATGCGCTGCTCCAGCGCGCTGATCTGGCACTCTATGCGGCCAAAGCCGCCGGACGCAATCAGGTGCAGGTGGCACGCGCGCCGCTGCCAGCGGCGATCCTTACGATGGAGCGGGTGTAGCCGTTGGCGATTGGATAGCGCGTACCAGCGTGGGCGCCATGTAGACCGCCTGCACAGCGAGTGCGGCCAGCCAGCCAAGCGTGAAGCCCGTTATCCCGCCGCTTACCGCACCGATCACCGGAAAACCGATCTCGATCAGCATCCCGACGATCACCGCCCCCCGCGCGCGGGTCACATCGCCACGCGCCCGATGTACTGCAACAAAATGATCCTTGACGATGATGCCAAACACGCCCAGGCTCAGCAGCCGCAAGATCGCCCCCGCCTCGGCCGCGTAGGCGCTGCCAAAGACACCCAGTAGATGACCGCCGCCGATCCACAACACCAGGTTTGCCACTGCCCCAATGCCCGCTGACAACACCAACGACATACGGAGTTTTGCGGGGAGCATCTCGGGCGCGGCAGTAGCGACGGCAAACAGCGCCACCGAGAGCGC
>JAYUYF010000206.1:0-1853 GCA_043752605.1 Roseiflexaceae bacterium | reverse complement strand
AGCCGCCGACAAACGCGTTGAAGCTGCTGATCTCGGCAAATGGCGCACCGATATCGGCCGAGTACAGGTCGATCGATGAGCGGCCGATACAGATCAGGTCGTAACTGGTGTCTGCCATAGACGTGTTCCTTCCAATATCGCCAGGGTGACCGGGTGATGCTATCCCATAGTTGTCACCGTGTCACCGTGTCACCGTGTCAAGTGGTCACCTTGTCAAGTGGTCACATCATAGAACGGCACGCGTGGATCGTGACCGGTGTAGCTGTCCTTGATCCACGCTAGCGCCGGGTCATCCGTGTTGGCGAGCGATTGCGCGCTGCCGGCCAGCACATTCAGATAGTAGCAATCGCTGCCAGGAGCGGCCGAGACCGGGTGGTAACCCTCGGGCACCAGCACGGCATCGCCGTGACGCGCCACCAGTGTGCAGTCGAACCCGTATCCGGCGCGGGCCAGTGGCGAGGCGCGATCGGTATAGACTCGTTGCAGCGCAAAGCCGTCTGGTCGCGCAAACTGATAGTAATAGACTTCTTCGAGATCGGCCTCAACCAGCCTGCCATCTGCGGCGACGGTATGCAAATCGTGTTTGTGCGGTGGATAGCTGCTCCAGTTGCCCGCCGGGGTGAGCACCTCGACCACCACCAGCCGCTGGCAGGCGAAGCCGGGCGGGATGATGCTGTTGATCTGGCGCGTAGCATGGTCACCGCCGCGAATCTCGACGCCGACCTGCGCGGGCGTAATCTCGCAAAACGGATAATCAACTTCGCACGGCACCCAGGCCAGCGCAAATTCGCAATCCGCCGACACGCTGATCTGTATTGCGCTACGCCGCGGCACATACAACGCGTGCGGTTTGCCGGCAAAGACACTGGCGCGACCACCGATCTGCCAGCTGCGATCGCCGCTCGTCACCCGCAGTGCGCCAGATAGCGGCACGATCGCCAGCTCGTGGTCTGCGGTTTGCCAGGCGAGCAGCGCGCCGGCCACGAGGGTGTGCACCGCAAACGCGATGAGTTCCCACCCGGCGCGCGCAGGGGTGACCACACAACGCACCTCAGCATGCGGGATGTCGCGAACAATCAGATCCTCGGCGGTGTACTGCTGCATAGAACGCTCGCTTGTGTCATGTTACGGTTGCTGCATTGTAGCAGAACCGCCGTATGCGTAGTAATCATGTGTACGGCGGTGCCTGGGTCTCGGTTTTGCGTTCCAGTTGGTTGCGTCAGTCCTGCGAGAGGATCAGTGCACTGTACGCACCAATGCTGACCAGCGCGCTGTCTGGCATGCCGTCGTGATCGTCGCCCGTTGCAAGTACATCTGCGCTGCCACGGTCGTTGAAAAATGAATCGTAGACGGTTGAATCGCTGTTGAACCGTACGCACCATTCGCCGCTGCGCGGCAGACCGATCCGGTAATCGTCATAGGTTCGCTCGCTAAGGTTGAGCACGATCACCACATCGTCACGCGCGCCACCCTGCTGCCAACGATGGACGACGAGCACACCCGTCACTTCGTTGATCTGCGAGACGTGGACGTGCTGACCGCGCAGCCCGCGCGTGGTATCCGCAAAATTGCGCCGCAACCGGAACAGATCGCGGTACATCGCCGTGATCCCGGCGAACGACTCAGCGCGCTGCCAGTCGAGCATGTGCTGGTCATTAAACCAAGCATCCTCGAGGAACTCCTGACCCTGAAAGATCATCGGAATACCAGGGGCAATTGCCGTGACGACGGCACCGAGCGTCGAGCGTTTCTTGGCGTACCAGTTGTCGGCCTCACCCGCCGCGATCTCCTCGGGCACGCGTGCCCTGCCATTGGCCACATCATCGTGCGACTCGGTGTAGATCACGCGCTCG
>JAYUYF010000205.1:0-1854 GCA_043752605.1 Roseiflexaceae bacterium | reverse complement strand
TGCGGATCACCTCTCCCGAGGCGCAGCCGAGCGATCCTTCGCTGTATAATATTCCGCTGCCGACGGTCGTGACGACGGGTCTGGTCTGTCTGCTGTTGGTGGCGGGTGGCGTGTATCTGCTGCGCGGTGGCACGCGGCTGAACGCCTCGGTGTACACCAGCATCACAATCTTTGCCACAATCTTCCTGCTGCTGATCTGGGCGATCGCGGGGAGCCGCAACGGTACCGATCTGGTCGATATGCTCGCACGCATCGTGCGCCTTGCCACGCCGATCGCGATTGGTGCGCTGGCGGGGATCCTGTGCGAACGCTCGGGCGTTGTCAACATTGCGATCGAGGGGCTGATGCTGACCGGCGCGTGTGCCGGCTTTATCGCGGCATTGATGACGGGCAACACCTGGTTTGGGCTGCTGGTGGCGATGCTGGCGGGTGCGGCGATCGTGATGATCCACGCGGTACTGGCGATTCAGTTCAAAATCGATCAAATTATCAGTGGCACCGTGATCAACATCCTGGCTGTCGGGGTGACCGGCTTTTTGCGCGCAAATGTGATCTTACCTGTCGAGGCGGCGGGCGGGCAAGGATCAAGCTTTCCCGCGCTGCCGATCCCGCTGCTATCACAGATCCCGGTTATCGGGCCGATCTTTTTCAACCACCGGCCGATCACTTACCTGATGCTAATCCTGGTGCCGGTGCTGCACATCCTGCTCTTTCGCACGGTCTGGGGCGTGCGGACGCGCGCAGTCGGTGAGCACCCGCGCGCCGCCGATACGGTCGGGATCAACGTCAACCGGCTACGGTATCTGAACGTCGCGGCTTCCGGGTTGATGGCCGGGCTGGCGGGCGCGTGGTTTTCGCTCGAAGCGACGTTCAATTTTGACGATGTGATGACCAACGGCCGTGGCTTTATCGCGCTGGCGGCCATGATCTTTGGCAAGTGGACGCCGTTTGGTGCGCTGGGCGGCGCAATGGTCTTTAGCTCGGCTGATGCGCTGCAGATCAAAATTCAGGGTTTTGATTTTGCTTTGCCGGTGCAGTTTTTGCAGATGTTGCCATATGTGATCACGATTATTGTGCTCGCAGGGGTGATCGGGCGCGCGCGGCCGCCGGCGGCGCTTGGCAAGCCATACGATCACGCGTAAGTCGTATGGTATAATCACAGGCCACGAAGCACTAGCAGGCCTGGGAGGGTGGAGATGGATCTGTTCACGGCGACGGGCGCGGCTGAAACGCCTGACCGCATTTTTCTGATTGCTCATATGCTGGTGCTGATTGTCGGCACAGCAGTGGCATTCTTCCGGCGTGACACGCACCCGATCCGGCGTCAGGGCGTCAAGTCAATCGGCTACGGTATGATTGCGCTGGGCGCGGCGGGGACGCTGATTGGCTTCCTGCGCCTCGGCGGCTATGATGTGCCCGATCTGTATGTGCTGCTGCTGACGATCCTCGATGTGATGCTGATCGCCGCCGCGATCTACTTTGTGCGATCGGTACTGCCGGGCCAGATGGCTGGCTTTGATACGACCATCCGCGGCCGCACGCGTCCCTCGCCGGTGAGCGCTGCCGCGAGCAACCGGCCGCGCACGCAGCAAGCAGCGGCGCGGGCTGCAGTCCAACCCGCGCGCCCGGCCGCACCGCAGATGCCGCGCCCCACGCCAGCGGCGCGCCCCACGCCAGCGGCTCCCCCGCCAGCGGTGACCACCGCCGTCGATGCCACAACTGCGCCGCCAGCAGCGGCCGCCAGCCAGCGCCGTGGCACCCGCCGCGACCGCAAACGCGCGAAGAAGTAGGGGCGAGTGACCGCACCTCCGGCCTGACCGCACCCCCCGGCCCTGACCGCACCCCCCGGCCCCC
>JAYUYF010000204.1:0-11488 GCA_043752605.1 Roseiflexaceae bacterium | reverse complement strand
GATGAAATGGAGGTGCTCTTTACCCTGCTCGCCGAGCGGTATGAGCGACGGAGCGTGATCCTGACCACGAACCTGATGTTCTCGGAGTGGGACCGGATTTTCAAAGATCCCATGACCACGATGGCCGCGATTGACCGGGTGGTCCACCACTCGGTGATCCTCGACATGATGAGCCTGGAGAGCTACCGAGCCCGTGAGGCGCGCACACAAAAAACCGCCACGACGTCCCTATCGCCGTCGGCGTCCTAATCACCCGCGAGGCAAAGTTCTAATTGTCACCAGGTGAAAGAAAAATGCGTCGCTTGACACCAACCATGGCTGGCGTGGTATCGCCGTCTGTGGCTGGCAGGGTTCGTGGCGCGCCGCCTGCGGCTTCAGCTTCGGGTGTTGGCGTGACTGGCCTGGGCGCGATTGTCACGCCTGCGGTTGGCTGCGGCGCAGTGTCACCAATACGCTGCACGATGACGTCAATGGTGGTCGGGCGGCCGCGCGTGATCACAGGGTACGCCTGGGTGTTGCGGTACATCAGCTTGCCATCAACCATAATCGTGGCCTGCACGGCGTAGGTGAAGCGATCATCGATTGTTGCGGGATCGTAGTTCAGCTCGAACGGAAACGGCACCTGTTTGCCGCCGCTGATGAATGTTTGTTCGGCCAGCACGGTTGACGCAACATCCTGGCGCGAAACATCGGCGAGTTGCACCGTGATTTCGGCATTGTCCGGCAACGCGCTGCGGTTCAAATAGCTGATTGTTCCGGTTACTTTCGCGCGAGCCTGCGCGTCCACTGGCAAAACCGATATGCTACCAAGCGCCACAACTGCCAGGGTTGAAGCTGCCAGCCAGACGTGGGTTTGAATGTGCATCGTGCTTCCGTTTCATATATGCGGATTTTTGGGATTACGTTTCGCCAAACCGCTGTGCATTTTGGCACGTCACGGGTACAACCTCCCCAAGCATACACGCGTTCCCGGCAGTTGCACATACACGAGCGGTCAATACTGCATTAGCCAGATGGCTAGGTCTTGCTTTTCCTTGAACTACGCACGGCACAGATCACGCCGGCACAAAGCATGGATTCCTTGTGGAGTGCGCTGCTTGCGCGGGTCGTGTACAACCCTCGTCGGTATTCGCGCACGGGCGCTTGCACGGGGCGACGTCGGTGGGCGATATCCTAGACCTCTGGCGAGGAGTGAGACTACCCGCGAGGTCGATCTTCGCTACGCACCTGGCGCGTACACTACCTGCACACGCATCACCGGTATACTGTAGAAAGGATTCCTCATGATTGTTCGTATGTGGGCCGCGCTTGTGTCTTCCTTCATCCTGACACTCGCCCTGGCGCAACCGTTGCAGGCGCAAACCGCTGCACCCCTGACGGTTAGCGGAACGGTAAGCTACCAGCAGCGCTCGGCATTGCCGGAGAACACGGTTATAACGGTTCGATTAGTGGATGTTTCACGACAAGATGTGGCAGCTATCGTGATTGCCGAACAGCAGATTCCCGCGAATGGCAAGTCGTCGCCCATCCCGTTCACCATCAGTGTCGAGGCCGCGAAGATTGTGGCGAGCAACAGCTACGCCGTTCAAGCCACCATCTCAACGTATGGACAGAACACCTTCCGCAGCACCAACAGCTACCTTGTGCTCACACAGGGACGGCCAGCAACCGCAGACATTGTGGTCGTCCCGATCACCAATCAGCTACCAAACACCGGTGCTGGCGTAGTGCTGCCAATGATCGCGGTGGCACTGCTGCTGGGAGCGGGTGGTGTGGCGGCGGGGCGGCGCGGTTTGAGTCGTCGTGTTACGTAGGGGATCTGGCAAAATTGATGACGACAGGAGAATCAGAATGAGCTATCGAAACGTGTTTCGCGCCGTGTGGCGCGTGGCCATGCTTTTGGTGCTGGCGCTGGCCTTTGCGTTGCCAGTACGCGGGGCGGTTGCCCAGAGCAACGAGCAATGTTTTGCCGAAACCGGTTACTGCGTGAGCGGTCGCTTGCTTGACTATTGGCGGCAGAACGGCGGCCTCGCCACGTTCGGTCTTCCGTTGAGCGCGCAGATGGGTGAGAATGGTTTGCAAGTGCAATACTTCGAGCGCCAGCGCTTTGAATTGCACCCCGAAAACGCACGACCCTACGATGTGCTGCTTGGTCGCCTTGGCGCGCAACTCTGGGGAGCGCAGTCTGCGCCAACAACGGATAGTGCAGCCTCGGGCTGTATCTATTTCCCGCAGACCAGGCACAATGTGTGTAACCAACAGGTTGCACTCGGTTTCGCTTCCTACTGGCAAACCAACGGCCTGGAGTTCGGCGGCGCAGGCAAGAATTATCAAGAGAGCCTGGCGCTGTTTGGTTTCCCAATCACCGAGGCTATGCCGTACACCACACCTGACGGCAAACAGTTGCAGGTGCAATGGTTCGAGCGCGCCCGCTTTGAATGGCACCCAGACAACCCGAATCAGTTCAAAGTATTGCTGGGCCGCCTTGGTGCCGATGTTCGGCCATGGTCACAGGGGCCGTACCGCCCCGGAACCGGCACGCCGAATCCGCCAACCGGCCAGGTTGACATCAACATCTTTTTGATTAGCCAGGGTGGTGGTTCGGTTGGTTGTGGTGATCAAGTTGTACCAGTGCCACGCCGGATCGCGGCAACGAACGGCGTCCTTGCCGCAGCGCTGAATGATCTCCTGAGCTTGAAGAGCCAGGGCTATGGCGAATCCGGCCTGTACAATGCGCTGTATCAGTCCGATCTTCGTTTGGATATTGTGCGGATTATCAATGGCGAGGCGGAAATCGTCTTGAGCGGCACCGCACGAACCAATGGCGTCTGCGACAAGCCGCGTATCATCGCCCAGATTGATCAAACGGCGCGCCAGTTTTCCTCGGTCACGAGCACCAAGATATGGCTCAACGGTCAGCCGATTGCCGACGCGATTCAGTAGGATCAGGGCCAAGGACGAACGACAACCACACGTCGTTCGTCCTTGGCCTGCTGCATAGTTCAAAGACTTGCGCGCGAAGCAGCGTTGCTTTACCGCAGTGTGCGCAAGTGGCGCAGAGAAACAGCGGTACTCCGCACCTGTCGAGCGAACGCACGTGCGCCGCTCCAGAAGGCCCTGATCCGACATTCGTGTCACCAGCTACATGAAACAAAATCGTTGTAAGGGATCTCTACATATCACTTGACTCGGAGCGTCCCTGCCGTCGCACAATACCTGCCAGATAAGTTGGTGTTGAGCAAGCGGTACGGTTGCTGCGCAAACTGCGCGCGGTGCGCGTGCAGCAGCACAACCTGACGGGCTGGCAGCACTATGTGCAGGAACTACGCGACGAACATCGCCGCAAACGACGCCTTGCCGAATTGCTCGACACCCTGCTGCGCGAGCGGACATCCTGACCAGTGCTCGGTTCCGTAGGGACGCAACATGCTGCGTCCCTACGGCAATGCCACGAAGATGCGCGCAGGTGCCACGATTGAGCTGGCATCGATCGCGAAGCGTAGCCCCTGCGCATCGACCGGTACGGCAAAGCCGACCTGGCCGCGCAGCTTCTCGCCTGCGGCGAGCTCGCCATCCGGCGCATTGCCCTTCGCCGCCACCGTCGCGCCGATATCGATCGTGTAGCGGTAGCCGGTCGCCGGGTCGACGAGTTCCATCTGGAGCAGGCTCGAAACCGTCGTCGGCGCGTCGGTGGTGTTCGTGAGCGTCAGGTCGACAACCAGATAGCGGAACCCGGCAGCCGGCGCGCTGTAGCCATCGGCTTCGACCGCGCGGACATCGTTGACGACGATTTCGACGCCATCGAGCACAAATGCTTCGCCAGTTGCGCTGGTGACCAGTGGCTGCTCACCGGGCAACATAGCGGGCACCTCGGCCGCAGTCGGCGCATCGCCCAGCTCGACAAACAGCTTGCCAAAGCCAAACAGCGCAGCATCGTAGACGAATGTGAGCGCACCGGCGCTTTCGGGCACCTCGAAGCCGACGATGCCGCGCAGCTTTTCGCCGGGTGCGAGGCCACCACCCGAAAGACTGCGCACGCCCAGGGTTGCAACGGCACCAATGCTGCTATCGTACTGCTGACTGGTAGCATCCTTCACGCTGGTGGAAAACGATGAGAAGCTCTGGTAAGTCGTGCTGGCGTTGACGACCACCAGATCGACGCCGATAAACTGGTTGCCCGCCGCAGGTTTGCTAAATTCGCCCGGTGCGAGCACCTCCCAGCCCGCCACCAGCAGGTTGAGGCCATCGAGATTGATCACCTCGCCGAGCGCGAAAGTCGTCTTTGCGGGCGTCGGCTCTGCCGTCGGTACTGCCGTGGGCGCGGCGTCGGTGGGTGCTACCACGCTCGCCTCGCCGACGATCGTGGTCACGCTCGTGACCGGGATGGCTGTCGCGACCTGGCTGGGGCTGGCACTGCCGCACGCCAGGCTCACCAGCGCGAGTACGGTGAGCCCACTGATGATCCCAGGTGTTTTGCGAGAAAATTGGTGCATCTGTTCCTCCATCGTCGGCTTCATGATTGCAGCATACTGATTCATCCGTGCACAAATAGGGACGGATGCGGGTGATTGTGTGTGCATGTGCTATGAGGCACGCGGAGATTGAATTGCTCATCACCTGTAGGGTGATGAGTTTGATTGACAATCGAACAGACGTACGGTATACTGACATGCAGCCGTGATTACTGAGGCTGCCATGCGGTACATATTTCGTAATCGCAGCCTGGCTGCGCTGTATGAATCGGGCAAAGATAACGGCCAGTACGGCGTTGAGGTGTTTCGTGCGTTTGAACGCGTAATGGCTGTGATTGGCAATGCTCACGACACTCGCGACTTGTATGCTTTGAAATCGCTTCATTTTGAGAAGCTCAGTGGGGATCGCGCCGGGCAGCACTCATTACGTTTGAACAAACAGTGGCGTCTGATCATCGTGCTCGAAGCCGACGATCAGGGCCGATTTGTTGTCGTCATCGAAATCATCGACTATCATTAGCGCGAGGAACGATTGTCATGCATACGACATTCCCGTCGGCCCGCGCCGTTGCACCGGGCGAGATCATTGCACTTGAGATCGAGGAGCGCGGTTGGTTGCAGCGTGATCTTGCGCAGATTATGCAGCGGCCGCCCCAGGCAATCAGCGAGATCATTCGTGGTGTGAAGCAGATTACGACCGAGACGGCGATCGAACTTGCAGAGGTGTTTGGCACATCGCCGGAGCTCTGGCTCAATCTCGAAGCGGTCTATCGTCTACAGCTTGCACGGCAACGAACAGATGATACTCGCGGGATTGCCACGCGTAGCCAGCTGTATAGTGTGCTGCCAATCCCAGATATGCTCCGTCGTGGCTGGATCCAGGGTGGCAACGCCAGCGATGATCTTGAGTCATCGGTGGAGGAATTTTTTGGTGGTTCGCTCACAGAGAAGGTTGCTGCGGTCAGCTTTCGCCAACGTGCGGAAGGTGTATCCGAGCATGGTGCGCAGGTTGCGTGGGTGCAGCGTGTACGACAACTTGGTGAACGACAGCATGTACCTGCATTCGATCGCGCCCGACTGCGCGAGGCGATCCCGCAGATTCGCCAGCTGATGCAGCATACCGAGCAGATCAGCGCGGTGCCGTCTCTCCTCAACAATCTCGGTATCCGATTTGTGGTTGTGCCACAGTTACCCAGAACATATATCGATGGTGTACTGTATAATCCTGGTGATGCGCCACTGATTGGCATGACGTTGCGGTTTGACCGTATCGATTCGTTCTGGTTTACGCTCATGCACGAAATCGCACACCTTGCGCTGAACCATCAGACGCTCCATCTCGATAATCTCTACGCCGAAGATGACGTACGCGATGCCCAGGAGACCGAGGCAAATGCGCTCGCGCGCTCGTGGATCATCCAACCGACAGCACTGCATAGCTGGGCAGCGCACACCAGGCCCTACTTTGCTCGTCAAGCAATAGCAGCATTTGCTGCGCAGCACCATGTCCATCCCGCACTGGTGCTCGGGCAGCTCATGTTCGAGAAGTACGTCGGTTACAAACACCTGCGTGTTCTGCTGGAAAAAGCCAGCCCTCAACTCAACCCCTGGATGGATATGGTTGGTACAGCGGCATCATGATAGACTACCCCTATGCCCCCGGCCCCTCCCCCATAGGTGGGGAGGGGAGCAACAGCGCACCCACGGTCATTCCTCGTCGCCTGCGCTGGCGTCGCGCCCCATACGGTACTTGCTGTCGTAGTTGATGATGAAATCGATCTCTTCGTCGGTGAAGCCGTATTGCTGCTGAGCGAGGTCGGTCTGGAGATGTGCAGCCCAAAGAGTTGACGCCACATCACGAACCCGCTATCATGGCTATAACAGACGAGGTGCCGCAATGACGAGTGTCGATACTATTCTCCAGGCAGCCGAATACCTTTCGCCCGCTGAGCAACTTGAAATCATTCAAGAGCTGTCCGCAAGGCTTCAACGTCGCTATGCGCAGACCACATCGGCGGCGGTGCCTCTCGTTCGCACGCGCGTTGCCGGTCTCGACCGTGGCACGTTGTGGATGAGCGACGACTTTGATGCCGAACTTTCCGAGGATTTCTGGGCGGGTGATGCCAATGAACCTACTGCTTGACACGCACACGTTCCTCTGGTGGGCACACGATCCGGCCCGACTTTCTAGAACGGCATATGCGGCCCTGTACGATCTCCAGCACACGTTGTATCTGAGCGTTGCCAGCATCTGGGAGATCAAGATTCAGATTGGTAAGCTCATCCTGCCCAAACCATTGGCGCACGTCGTTGAGAATCAGCAGCATATCAATAATCTGCAACTGCTTACCATTGCCCCAGCGCATATCTATCAATTAGATACGCTTCCACTGCACCATAAAGATCCGTTTGATCGGATGATTCTGGCTCAGGCGTTTGCCGAAAACTGCACGATCGTCAGCGTTGATGGTGTGTTCTCGCAGTATGGTGCTCCCGTTCTCTGGGAGTGATTGCCAGCCGCACCGTGCAGGTAATTCTAAGCGGCAACGGTTCGCGAAGGCGCCAATGACCGCTCTGTCTTCCTGCCGCCATCCCCCACCACCGGCCCCGCCCCCACAGGTGGGGAGGGGAGCGTCAGCTACTCCTCATCGCCCACAGTGGCATCGCGCCCCATTCGGTATTTGATGTCGTAATTGATGATAAAATCGAGCTCTTCGTCGGTGAAGCCGTAGTGCTGCGCCAGTACGCGGTCGATTTCGTCGATGATTGGTTTGGAGAGGCGAGGATAAAATTCATCGTATTCAACGTCCCCAGTGGTTTGGTAGAATGCCTTTTTACGGTTACTGTTACTACTAAGGTCTAACATTAACTCTTTACCTAGCTTATCTAATTCATTACTATGATTTTTAGACATTTTGGATATTCCGGCCGGGAATTCATATATTTCATGTTTGCCGCAATGATATCCTTCGAATAGTAAATACCACCACCAAAAAAGAGACCTGAATTAATAATTGAGATAATTAAAAACTTTAAATCGCTTCTTTGTAGCGCATAGGACTTGTAATCTTCGGACTTCTTCACACCGTCGACTGAGTTCTTAAAGTATGGGACAAAGTCCATGGCTTTAACAAAATTGTACGGAATTCTGTGGACATATAAAGATGCAACTCCGCTTTCAATGTATTGTATTTTCTCAAATGCCATCATTTTTTGTAGTATGTTGCCTTGAATAAAATTTCCGATCTTGGGAATAGAGCTCGCTTGTGGCAAAAGAAATGTGCTATGGTATTGCAAGTTGGGAAATAATGTTGGTCGCTCGAACGATCTCCATCTGTTATACTTTGTAGAAAATATTAATTCCAAAGCACTTCCGTGTGCAATTAAAATAGTGATACGCTGCTTTGCGCCCTCAAATAATTTCGTCGGATATACATCAAAATGGCTCGTCCAGACATTCTTATTCTGTATAATAATTTTTTGGAGAGGGCTCATCCTTTCGGTTGACACAATACTTAACGGAACAACAAGTCCCTGCATACTGTTAATATTCATCAAGGACTGACAACGCTCAACAACATTCGCATACAAATTCCCACAGCTCTCAGTCTTATAGCCATAGATCTGGTACTTCCCGTCGGTTTTACCCCGCACCTTGCTGTATTCCACATACGGCGGGTTGCCGACGATCACATCGAAGCCACCGCCATCGATGATCTCGTAGAAGGCGGTGAACCAGTGCAGCGGGCGGGTGTTGAGACGGCCGCTGGCATCGCGGGTGAGCTGGCCGAGCTTGACGAGGTCGTTATCGAGATCGGTGTTGATCCGCTCGAATTCGTTGCGGATCTGGGTGCGCAACGCGCGAAACTCCGCGCTCGAGGGGTTGTTTTCGAGCTGGGCGCTGCGGTAGGTGCGCAATTGTAGCTGGAGCACGGTGATATCGTTCACCAGCCGTTGCTGGCGTGGCGAGAGTGCGGCAATCGAGCGCTGGCCGGTGTAGCTACCGCCGATCTCCTCGACGCGCGCATAGCCCACCAGCGCATTGCCGGCACGGATGTTAAAATCGATATCGGGCAACGGCTCGATCTGCTGCTGGTCGTGCAGGTCGGCCACCATGCGCAAAAACAGCCGCAGCTTGCAGATCTCGGCCGCCTCTTCCATGATATCGACGCCGTACAGGTTGCGCACCACGATACTCTTGGTGATAAAGTAGGCGCGGCTGGGGTGCGCGCGCACCGCCTTGAGCACATCATCGTAGGCCAGCGGTGCCTGCTGCAGCTCGGCCAGCCGCTGCATACGGTCGAGCACCAGCTCGTAGATCGGCGTCAGCACGCGGATCGCCGCAAACAAAAACGCCCCCGAGCCACAGGTCGGGTCGAGCACGCTCAGGCCCACCAGCGCGTGGTAGAGCCGCAGGATCTCGTGTTTATCGAGTTGTGGCACCAGATCGTAGATCAGCGCATCGAGATTGAGGTTGGCCGTAATCGCATCCGTGATCGTCGCGATCGTACCCGCCTGGCCAGCGGCGATCAGTTGCTGCACGCGGGCGCGGCGCGCGGCGAGCTCGCGGTCGGTCTCGGTGGGCAGTTTTGCTTCCTGCTTGAGCGAATCGTAGAGATAGCTGGCGATCGTAGTGCGCAGATCGAGCGGGTCGAGCGTCAGCTGCGCGCGCGTCATCAGCGCCGGGATGATCGTGCTGCGGCAGATATAGCCGGTGATATCTTCTTTGGTGTAGTACGCGCCCATCTGCTTCTGCTGGTTGTTGATATACTTTTCGAAGATATAGCCGAGCACATCGGGGTCGATCTCGTTTTTGGCCGTGCCGGGGCGTTCGCTCAGGTGCCAGCGCCACTTGCCAAAGAAGGCAAACAGCCGCTCGAAGGCGGCATCGGCGATCGTGATCTGCGCACCATACTGCTCTTCGAGCGCGTGCGGCACAAACAACCCGCCGTTGAGATACGGGATGTCGCCAAGCAGCGTGCTGGTGGCGGCATCGCGCTCGTGCGGCATCCTGGCAAACCCTTCGAAGAACAACGGGCGCAGGAACGCGGTGTAGTAGCTTCCGGGCCGTGCTGTGGATCGCCGCGCTGGATCTCGGTGAGCTTGTTGGCCAGATACTGCTGGTCGTTGTTCAGAAAACCCTTGGCCTGCACAAACGCGATAAACATCAGCCGGTTGAGCATGATCGACACAAACCAGCGCCGCTCGGTGCTGGCGCTCAGCGGCAGCCCCTGCACAAACGCCTCGAACGCATCACGCTGCGCGAGAAACTCCCTGAAGAAGCTCTTTGTCACATCTTCGGCATCGAGCGCCCCCGCGACCTTGGCCGTCACCGCCGCGATCGTCGCCTGGCCGCTGGCATCGAGCTCCGTGAGGTTGAACGCGATCCCGGCCAGCCGCTGGATCAGCGCTTCGCCGCTGCCTTTGCGCGCCTCGTCTTTGCGGATGGTGTACTCGCGCGGGCGCACCGTACCCTGGCCACGCTTGACCCATTGCAGCACGGCTGCGCTGCGCGCCGCATCTTCGAAGATCAGCAGATGCTCGTAGCGCAGCTCCTTGACGCGCACCTCGATCATGCGGCGCGTGGCAGCATCGGGCAACGCGCCCGTGCTGGTACAGCGGTACACCAGCATGCCACCCTGCTCGGCGATCGGCACCAGCGTAAACGTGGTATCTGCCACCGGCAGATCGAGCGTTTGCGCGCGCGAACGGTTCCAGTTGAGCTGATCGACAAACAGCGCCTGCCAGTCGAAGGCAAAGACCGCCGTGCGGATGGCATTGAGTTGCAGAGACATCGTGACCTCGTATGCTAGCAGCCGGCATTCCCCCACCCCCACAGGTGGGCAGGGGAGTGATGTTGTCTTATCCTATCAAACCCAGCGAGCAGACAATCTGCGGCTCGCGGTCGGCAGCATCGGTATCGTTGCGTACCACCAGCCGGTCGTCGGTGCGCAGCGTGACCGCCAGTTCGGCGATCGCGGCATCATCGGCACCGGCGTGCAGCTTGCGGTTGATCGCATCGATCGCACTCTGGCGCAGCGGATTGCGGTAGACATCGTCCGTCGTGCGCGTCAGATCGTCCGATACCAGCAACGGTGCCGTGCGCTGGAGTTCCTGTACGTGGCGCTTGAGCGCCTCATAGAGCCGAAAGCGTGCGCCGCGCACGCTGCCGAGCCCACCCGTGAGCAGATCCTGCGCGTGGATCAGGTCGCACGCGGCGCGCACCAGCTCGTGGTGGCATCGGCATCGTGCGCGCCGCATACGACCCGGCGAATCCACAGGCGGGGACGCCCGCCGCACTGTTTGGTGGTGCGTACCCCGAGCGGATTATCGTCGACTGGGCCGATGCGCCGACTGCGCCGGTCGATCTGAGCAGCGATCTCGGCAAAGCAGCGCACGAATTACTGCGCAACCGAATCAGGAACCCTACTGCACTGGTCAGGCTCCTGCGCGCCTATTACAGCGAACTCCTGACCCTGCTTGGTGTCGATGATCCGGCGCCCGGTAGTGACCCCGCGCTCGAGACCGCGATTGTGCCGGTGCTTCAGTTGTGGCGCACGCTTGCGGAGATCGTCGCGTTCGCCCGCGCACTGGAGCCGCGACCGTATCGCGTTGGTGAGGTACACGAAGGCTATCTCCGCTCGGCAGGCGCACTGCGAAGTGATATCGAGCCGGATGAACTGGCGCAGGCACTCGGGCAGCTCCGGCTCGTACGTGCGGATGCCGATCGAATGTTGGTGCCCCAACCATACACCGGCGCTGCGGCCGATGCCGCAGCACTCGCGCGCCTGATCACGCTCGCGGTGCTGATCGACGACGATGATGATACCTACACGCTGCCAGCGCGCACGATCGTGCCGCAACTGGCGCAGGGCGCAGCCGTCGATTTCGCACCACATCTTGCGTCACTGCGCGAGTGGTATATCGAGGCCGGGCTGCTGGAACCCAGCGGCGTGCCGACCGCGAGCGCACGCGACCGGTTGCCCGGCACAGATCGGGCGAGCGCGATGTACAAC
>JAYUYF010000203.1:0-1857 GCA_043752605.1 Roseiflexaceae bacterium | reverse complement strand
GCGGGCGGACGCAGCATGCTGCGTCCCTACGGGATCCGGGCGACCCGACGTGGGCGCCCGGATCCCTACGCCCGCACGATCTGCACCTCGCGCGCCACAAATGGCTCCAACAACGCTGCATCGGTGGCGGTCTCGACGATCAGGCCGCTGATCTCGGTGATGCCGACAACCGTATAACGCGACACCGCGCCGAGTTTCTCGGCCGATGCGAGCACGTAGGTCTCGGCGGCGCGCTTGCAGAGCGCCTGTTTCACATAGGCTTCTTCGAGATCGCCCGTACTCAGCCCTTCGTCGGGATGCACGCCGGTCACACCCATAAAATACAGATCTGCACGAATTTGCGCGATCTGCGCGAGCGCCGCTGCACCAACTGATACGATCGAGTGCTTGAACAAGCGCCCGCCGATGACAATAACCTCGATGCCAGGATGTTCGACAAGCTCGACCGCGATCCGCGCGCTGTGCGTGACGATCGTCGCCCGTAATCCGCGCGGCAACTGGCGCACCAGCTGCACCGCCGTCGTGCCGCCATCGACAAACACAACCTGATTATCCTTGATGATCTGCGCGGCTGCACGCCCGATCGCGCGCTTGCCAGCGGGCGAAAGCTCCTCGCGCCCGGCGAAATCGACGACCGCCGGTGATGCGGGCAACGCACCACCATGTACACGTTGCAGCAACCCCTCGGCTGCCAACTCGCGCAGATCGCGCCGGATCGTGTCCTCCGAGAGACCAAGATCCTGGCTTACGCGCCTGGCAATCACCTGCCCGTCGCGCCGCAGGATCTCCAGAATATAGTGCTTGCGCTGGCTGGTGAGCATCGCTTCCTCCTCACGGCACCTGTTGCCCGCAAGTATACCACTGCACGAAAGATCTTGACAATGCACGAATATCCATGATATATTCGTGTAGTATCGTGAAATATCGCGTAAATTCGTGTAAGGAGAAGAACCAATGAACACCACACAGCGCCTGCTGATCCTGATCGCCGGGCCGTACCGCAGTGGCACCGGCGACGATCCGGCGAAGATGGCGGCGAACCTGCGGCGGCTCGAAGCGGCTTCGTGGCCGATCTTCCAGGCCGGGCACCTACCGATGATCGGCGAGTGGGTGGCGTTGCCGATCTGGCGCGTGGCGGGTGGTGCGACAGTGGGCGATGCGTTGTACGACGAAATTCTGCACCCCACGGCCGGGCGGCTGATCGAGCGCTGCGATGCGATCCTACGGTTGCCGGGCGAATCCAAGGGTGCCGACAACGATGTACGGCTGGCGCACGCGCGCGGCATCCCGGTGTATTATGCGGTGGAGGAGATTCCGACGTATTGCGAAGCTATCATAACTGACTTTGTTGCGGAGACAATACATGGTATTGCACACACACCGCCTTATACTTCGTGAATATCAGCATGGTGATTATGCAGCGTTGCGGCATATTCATGGTAACAAGGAGGTACAGGCGCTCCGCGGTCAGGATGTACTTACTGAGCAAGAGACGCGCGATGAAATTCACTACGTTCTCGCTGCGCAGCAAGAGCACCCGCGCTTGCGGTATCAATGGATAATTGAGGACAATGGAGATTGTCTGAGTATCGGGTATTGTCGGTTGCAACGCACCAGTTCGCAAGCAGCTGAGATTGGCTACTTTCTGCATCCGGCGGCCTGGGGAAAAGGCTACGCCGTTGAGACAGCCAGCGCTATGTTGACGTTTGCCTTCGGGCAACTCAAACTTCACCGGATCGTTGCCGGCTGTATCGCTAGTATTACAACGCTGAGTCAATTACGGTGCGCCGAGCGGTACTGGTGATTTGCGTGGGCGACCCGGGCACCGCCGCCGTTTCGCGGCCTCGCGTTCGGCGA
>JAYUYF010000202.1:0-11498 GCA_043752605.1 Roseiflexaceae bacterium | reverse complement strand
AACTGATCGAGTTGCTCGAAAATTCCAAGTTTGGCGGGCGCGAATACAGCCCGTACGAAATCTACATGAAGGCGCTCTACGAGTACTTCGCCGACGATTTGAGCGCAGACGAGCGCCCGACGACGCGCTCGGCCGTCGACCTGGCCGAATTCCAGGAAGATGCCGTGCGCCGGGCGCGCCGCATCCTCGCCCAGTACGATGGCGTGATCGTTGCCGACTCGGTGGGCCTGGGCAAAACCTGGATCGGTAAGAAGCTGCTCGAAGACTACGCCTACCATCAGCGGCAGAAGGCGCTGGTGATCTGCCCCGCCGCATTGCGTGGTATGTGGGAGACCGAGCTGCGCGGTGCCGCGATCGCCGCGCAGGTCATCTCGCAGGAGCGCCTCGGCGGCGATGAGTTCGACCTGCGCGCGGTGGCCGATGCCGATGTGATCCTGATCGACGAAGCGCACAACTTCCGCAACAAGCGCGCGCGGCGCTACCTGCAACTCGAACTGATCCTGGCGGCCAATGGGCGGCGCGGTCGTGCGGGTGGGCGCAAAAAGCTGATCATGCTCACCGCCACACCGATCAATAACAACATCTTCGACCTGTACAACCAGATCAACCTGTTTACCGGCAACGACCGCACCTATTTTGCCGCAGCCGGGATCGGCGATCTGTACGCCTATTTTCTCGCCGCGCGGCGCGAATCGGTCGAGCTGGGCAGCATGCGAATTTTCAACCTGCTCGAAGAAGTCGTCATCCGCCGCACCCGCCAGTTCATCCGCCGCGCCTACCCCGAGGCCACGATTCGCGGCGAACAGATCAGCTGGCCACAGCGTCGTCTGCACACGATCGAATACGATCTGCAGGCGACCTACACCGGGATCTACAGCGGCATCGTGCGCCGGATCGAAGGGCTGAATCTGGCACACTACAGCCTCGAACAGTACAAGCAATCGGCGCAGGAGCAGGACGATTTCGAACTCGGGCGGCAGGTCGCGCTGGTCGGGATCTTCAAAAGCCGCTTTCTCAAACGGCTCGAATCGAGCATCGAAGCGTTTCGGATCTCGATCCGGCGCGCGCTGGAGTTTGTCAAGACCTTCGCCGAATATGTGCAGGACGGGATCGTCCTCGATGCGGCGTCGTTTCAGGTGGCGATGCGGCTGCTTGAAGCCGACGACGAAGACACCGAAGACGATGCCCCCGCCTCGCGTGCCACCGCGCTCGATGCCAGCGCCGCCGCACGCGCGTTGCTGGCCGGGCTGCCGCGCCTCGACGCCGCGACCTACGACCGGCGGCGGCTGTACCGTACCCTGCAAGAAGACATCGACGCGCTGACTGCGGTCTGGCACGATATTCGCGCGATCAGCGTGGCGCAGGATGCCAAACTCCAACAGCTCAAGGCGCTGCTGGCGGGCGAGCTGCACGGCCAGAAAGTGATCATCTTCAGCTACTACAAAGATACCGCCCGTTATCTTGCTCAGGCGCTCACGAGCGCCGAGAACGCCGAGTGGCGCGCACAGCTCGGCGAACCAACCATCCGGCGCGTCGATAGCTCGGTCAAGAGCAGCGATCGGCAGCGGATCGTGGCCCAGTTCGCGCCGGTGGCGAGTGGCATCCCCGAGCTGGCGGGCACGGCAGACGAAGTCGATCTGCTGATCGCCACCGATGTGATGTCTGAGGGCCAGAACCTGCAAGATTGTGGCACGCTGATCAACTACGATCTGCATTGGAACCCGACCCGCATGGTGCAGCGCGCCGGGCGCATTGATCGGCTGGGGTCGAAATTCGGCGAGCTACGAATCTACAACATGTTTCCTGAGCGTGCGCTCGAAGCCCTGCTCGGGCTCGTCAGGAGCCTCACAGCCAAGATCGATGTAATCAACCAGACCGGCTTTCTCGATGCCAGCGTACTGGGCGAGGTCGTCACGCCGCGTGATTTCAATACCCTCAAACGCATCGCCGAAGAAGATAGCACCGTCATCGATGAACAGGAATCGTTGCTCGAACTCGTCAGCAGCGAAGCGCTGCTGGCCGAGCTGCAAAAAGTGCTCAGCACCGACGCGCAGCGCTGGCTCACCAACCTGGACGATGGCATCCACTCGGGGCTCGAACGGCGCGAGGCACGCGGCGTCTTCATGTACTTCACCGCGCCGCGAGAACAGGGCCGCAGCCACTTCTGGCGCTACTATGATCTCGGCACGCGCAGGATCACCGACAATCGCTACCAGATTATGCAGATCATCGCCTGCGGCCCGGAGACACCGCGCTTCCCGCCACCCTACGCCGACATCGATATCTACGACGTCCAGGAGCGCATCATCGCCAGTATCGTGAGCGATACCGCCCAACAGGAAGCTGCAGCGGTCGTGAACAAACCCGTCGCCGAAGAACAGACCATCGTTTCCCAGATTCTCAGCACCCAGCTCAGCAACCCCGCATACGATCGTGCCGAATTACGCGAGTTGCGGGCTTTCCTCAAACAACCACTGGTGGGTGCCGTGGTGCAGCAGTTGCGCCAGGCGCTCCAGGCCTATTCGCAGACCAACGACCCCGCAGCGTTGATTAGCACTCTCCGCACGGTTCACGAGCAACAAGGCTCCCCACCTCCCGAAGCCCTGGCCGCATCGAGCCCCGCGAAGACCATCACGCGCGAGCAACTCAGGCTCGTGTGCTTCGAATATATCTACGCGTGAGACCCGGGGCGGGCGGGGGCGGCGCATCGCGATGCTTTGCCCCTACCCCGCCCCGCCCCCCGCCCCGCCCGCCGCCGCCTACCCGCGCGCGGCTCTGTACAGCGCGAGCGCACGGTTACGCTGGGTGGCGTGATCCACGATTGGTGCGGGGTAATCGCGGCCGATGATCACGCCGCAGCGCGCCTGCTCGGCGGCGGGCATCGTCCACGGCGCGTGGATATATTTGGCGGGCACACGTTGGAGTTCCGGCAGGTAGCGCCGCACATACTCACCCTGCGGATCAAACTTCTCGCCCTGGCTGATCGGGTTGAAGATCCGGAAGAACGGCTGGGCATCCGTGCCGGTGCCCGCCGCCCATTGCCAACCGCCATTGTTGCTGGCGTGGTCGCCATCCACCAGCCGCCGCATAAAGTGCAATTCGCCGCGCCGCCAGTCGATCAGCAGATCCTTGGTGAGAAACGAGGCGACGATCATCCGCGAGCGGTTGTGCATCCAGGCCTCACGTTCGAGCTGGCGCATCGCGGCATCGACGATCGGGTAGCCAGTACGCCCGGCCTGCCACGCCGCGAAATATTCGTCGTGGTGTTCCCATTGCACCGCATCATACTGCGGTCGAAACGCACCACGCAGCACGTGCGGGAAGTTGACCAGGATCTGATAGTAAAAGTCGCGCCAGGCCAGCTCGCCGATCCAGGTGTCGGCCCCCGTACGCGCCGCAGGTGTGGTTGCGGCATCGGCGGCAGCGAGCGCGGCGCGCAGACACGCCAGCGGTGCCACGCAGCCAAAACGCAGGTAGGCCGAGAGCCGCGAGGTGCCGGGCACCGCCGGGAAATTGCGCGCCTCATCGTAGGCCGTTATCCGCGCACGGGCAAATGACTCGAGCCGCGCCAGCCCTTCGCGCTCGCCGCCGAGCGGGATCTGCTGTGTGAGCGTGATCCCGAGCGCTGCTGGCTCGGGGATGCCCTCGTCCGCGAGATCTGCGGGTGGAGCGGCAAGTGCGGGTAGCGGGCGCGCGTCAAGCACTGGGCCGAGCGCCGCGACACGCGCACGCCAGACTTTTGCATATGGCGTGTAGACGGTGTAGGGCTTCTGGCTGCCGCTCAGGATCTCATCGCGCTCGAAGAGTACCGCGTCTTTGCACTGCTGCATCGCGACACCGCGCGCGGCGAGCATATCGGCCACGGCAGTATCACGACGCGTGGCAAACGGGGTATAATCGCGGTTCCAGGTCACCAGCGTCGCCCGCGTTTCGTCCACCAGCGCGCGCAGCACCTCGAGCGTCGGCCCACGTCGTATGATCAGGCGGCTGCCATGTGCGCGCAGCGCAACGTCGAGCGCCCGCAGCGAGTCGAGCATGAATGCCGTACGCGCTGCCCCGGTGCGTGCGGCAGCCAGGATCGTATCATCGAGAATAAACAGCGGGATGAGCGCAGTTGTGCCTGCGTGTACCGCCGCCAGCAGCGCCGGGTTATCGTGGAGCCGCAGGTCGCGGCGGAACCAGTGGATCGCAATTGTCATGGGTTGTCGGTGTTGCGCTGCAATTCGATCCGCTCGTAGCACGCCGCGATCCCGGCCCCGCTCTCGGGCGAGGGGTCGAGTTCGTGCGCGTGTGTCAACGCTGCACGCGCGGTATCATAGTGCGCCAGCATATACAGCGCTTTACCCTTGTTGAGCCAGTAGAGCGCTTTTACCGAGGGGACTGCGGTTGAAAGCGCGATCGCACGCTCGAAACAATCGAGCGCGGCATCGAGCCGACCGCTCTCCATCAGCAGGCTGCCTTTGTTGTTCCACACCCCCGCGCTCTCGGGTTCGAGTGCCAACGCCCGATCATAGCTCGCGAGCGCGTCATCAAAACGGCCAAGATCGGTGAGTGCCATCGCACGCCACAGCCACGCCGCGTGGTTCTCGGCATCGGTCGAAACTGCCCGCTCAAAAAGATCAAACGCCGGTTGTGGTTGGCCCTGGCGCAGCAACATCTGGCCCTGCTCGTACAGCGCACGACTCTCGCGTTGCACCTCGGGTTGCGCGCTGCTCGTTGCTTCAGCCACCTGCTGGTTGCTCAACAGCGCACGCAACTGGCGCTCGTGCGCATACACGTGCTCCACCGCATCGTCGCCATCACCCATCAGCGCCAGCATCCGCGAGCAGACCAGCGCACCGCTGTTTAGCGCCGCCGAACTGCCGATTGCCTGTGCGACCTCGGAGACCCAGACGGTATACGCGAGCATCGCGCGCCGCGCCGTCAGCGCATCGGCAGCCGAAATATCCGCCCCGCGCGCGTAAGCCGCCAGCGATTTGGCCGCATACGTCTCGCTGATCACATCGCTCTGCAGCGTCAGCCGCGCGCACATATCCCCGATTGCAAAGTAATCGTTGGCCTGCGGCGCACGGCGCTGGCGCGCCGCGCGGCCAAGCGCACGCACCTGCGGATCGGCATCGTTGGCAAATGCGTCAAACGCGCCGCTCAGATCACGGAAGGCGGTGAGCAACTGCGACCAGAGACCGCGCTCGCCGACAGCTTCATTGAGCGCCACCGGGCGACCGATCTGCGGTGGATCGGAATTGAATGACGCCGTCGGGGTGGTCATGGGCTGCTCCGCATACGCAAAAGAAATCGTGCGACCCGTATTGTACCATTAGAACGATATACACCACGGTGGCTGTGCGCAGCCGGTCAACACTGCGCACAGCCTCACGTATTAGCGGATGGCGACCGGCAGGAAGATCCGCGGCCGGACTGCCGCCGCCGTACCGACACGCGTCGGTCCGTAGACGGTCGTCGTACCACCGACTTCGATCTCCTCAATCCAGTAGACGTACGCCGCACTGCCCGCCGTGGTATCCCGCCATTGGTAGCTGGCACCACTGCCACCCCGCGCCGCAACCAGCGGCGACACCGCCACCGCGTTTGCCCGATCACCGGTCGTACCGCGCAACACGCGGAAGCCGTAGGTATCGCGCTCGGCACCGGTCACCCAGTTGACGAGCACCACACCATCGCTCCAGCGCACCGCACCAAAGTGCGCCAGCGTGACCGCCAGTGGCGTCAGCCCAAAGCCGACATCGGGTGATTGCACGATACTGCTGCCGACCACCGTCACCGTCTGGTTCGCCGCACCGGCGGTGATCCGCGTGTCGCGTGGGATGTCCGGATCGGTCTGATCCACCACCACGCTAAAGGTACCCGGCGGCACACTGGTAAACAGATAGCTGCCATCGGCCGCCGTCGTGGTGGTGGCGATGATAGTGCCATTACCATCGCGCAGGGTGATCGTCACGCCGCCGAGCAACGGCTCAGCTGGCCCGCGCAAACCATTGACATCCAGGTCAAAAAACACCCTGCCGCGCACCTGGCCATTTGGGCGCAGCGTCACGTCTTCGCCCGGGCTCGAGCTACTGACATAATTGCTGCCACCCGTCGTGCCACCGCCGGTCGCATTCGGCGAACCGGGCGTCGCCCGATCAGCCGGGTCATTGCGCGTCGGGTCGGTGTAGGTCACGGTCGCCGGGTTCTGATAGGTACCTGCACCAACGCTGGCATCGATCGCGACCGAGAACCCGATCGTCACGCTCGCGCCACCCGGAATGCTAAAGTCGCCAAACGCGGGTACGGTCGCGCTACCAGTATTGGTCGGCGCAGCCGGGCCCGTGGCACCACCCGCGAAGGTGGCGGTAGCACCGCTGGCGTAGGTAAACCCGGCGGGCAACGGATCGGTCAGCCGCACCGCGCTGGCTGCGCCGCGCCCGGCCGCATTGCTGACCGTAATCGCATAGGTTGCCGCCGTCGCACCAAGGTTCTGGAGCGGCGTGCTGGTCGTCTTCGCGACGGTCAGCACGGGCAGACACGCCGCCCCCGAGACGCTATTTGGCAGATCGGCGGGCGTCAGGTTTGTCACAATCGTGCCTGCTGTGCCTGGCGTCGCGCCATTTGGACCAAAACCGCCGCCGTTGAGTTGCGTGTTTCCGGCGATACCACCTGCCACAGCCGACGCAGCATTCAACGCGCCATTGGCATACACTCTGCCGCCCGCTGCGCCACCACCAGGGCCGTGCGGGTCATTGATAGCTAAGAGTGCCGCATCGCCGCCATCGCCACCCGTGGCGAGCACCGTGATGTTCGCGAGACCCGCCGAGGAAACGGCGGTCAGCACGACGGTGCCACCCGCACCACCACCACCACCCGGATCAATCGACGGATTGTCAAAACCATCCGTGCCATTGACATCGATTACACCCGTACCGGCGACGCTACCCGTGCGTACGATCACGATTCCACCGCCCGCACCACCGCTCGCACGCGCATCGGGAACCGGATCGTTGTTGGTTCCGGCACCACCACCACCACCCATGATAATGTTGGCTGCGGTACCGGGGATGACACTCCCACCAAAGCCAGACGGGTTGACATTCACGCCACCCGTGACATTGAAATTGTGCGTGCCACCGACGCCACCCGCGCCGCCGTTGCCACCACCACCACCGCCCGATGCGATCCAGCTGCCACCACCACCCGCGTTGGCCGGTGCACCGCGCGCATCGCTGCCCCCCGGGTAGCCATCGACACCCGTGTCGATCCGGCTGCCGCTCGCCAGGCTCCAGACAAATTGCGGCGTACCTGCGATACCCTCACCCTTTGAACCATCCTGCGAGGCACCTGCACGAACAAAAGCTTCGCTAGCCTCATGGCCATCCTGTAGCGCCCCACCGCCACGGGAACCCGCTTCTTCGGCGTTGATCCGCGCGCCGTTGAAGTTGAGTTCGCCAGCAACGTCGATCGCCAGCACACCACCCGTGCTGCCGTTCCAGTCCTCGACATCAATGCCAGCAACGGCGAGCGTCAGGCTGCTATACTGCGGCACGCGCACGATCTGGTAGCGCTGATGCCCCTGTGATGCGGTCGGAACCGCCTGCGTGTAGGTGTTCACCAGCGTCGTACCGGTGAGATCGAGGCTTGTCGCCGTCGTCGCCGGGCCAGCCACCAGATACTCATAGCGCCCGGCCGTCGGCGTGCCAGTGTAACCACTGGCTTCACCAAGCACAACACCATCGCCGTAGGCAGCTGTGTTTGTCGAATCAAACGTCGCACCCTGCATTTGCATGACGATCACCAGATCGCCAGGGGCGAGATTGGGGGCACTCACCGGTCGCTTCGTGCCCAGGGCGATACTCGTCGTACCTGCGCTGACGCTCCCGAGATTGAGCGGCGGGTAGTACGCGTTGACGATCCCTGATGTCGGCGCGGTACCATCGCGGCCGGGTGATGCGCAGAACGCCGCATCTGCGTACGCTACCGATACCGGGCTCAGCGCCTGCGGCACAAATGCCACAGCGAATACGGCCAGTAGTACCAGTCTCAAAGAAGCGTTCTGGCGAGTGATGGGTGTAGCGAGCGAAATCAAGGGCTGCTCCTCGTGCGACTGTGCGCCAGTATCGACAAGCGCGGTTTGCCTCTACCGACAACTTGTGCGTGCCGCACCACTGCGGCGATAGAGAGTGTAGCAGTCGGTGATGAATACTACCTGCTATCAGGGCGCAAACAATGTGACAATAGTATCATACCTGATCACATTCTGACAATATATTGCAATCATTACGCCGAACAGCCAGGCCGTTACGCGCGTTTGTTGCCGATCACCATCCGTCAGATCACGACGACCGCGCAACATCACGCGCGCGGCCGGACATGGGCTAGAATCAGAGAACAACGGCTATCAGGTTGCACGCTCGTTGCCAGCAAACAGCAACAGCGCCGCCAGTAGTGAACGACACGGTGAAGAAAAGGTGCTGCACGTAGGGGCGATCCGCGCTTACAGCGACTGGTCAAACAACACCACATCGCTGGGGCGTGCGCTGGTGTATTCGCGTTCGAGGGTAATCATCATGCGGCCATACTCGTCCATCGGCAGCGGTGCATCGGCCACCAGCTGCCCGGAGCCATCCGTCGCCACCCGCAGATCCGCTACGGCGACCGCCTCGCCATCTTTCGAGAGCCAGAGCCGGTAAACACTCGCGCCATCGACCAGTGGCAAACCAACCGCGACGATCGCGACCCGCCGATGCCCCGGCTGCATAAAGATCAGCGCATTCGCCGAGTTTGCCAGCTCGGTGGCCATCACCGTCTGCGAAACCGTATTTGGCGTACCAATAAAGCTGATGAGCTGTGTATCATCGCCTACGCGCGCTTCAAGGCTTGTGATCAACGCCGCCTGTGCCGCGTTGGTGCGCGCGAGCTGGTCTGCACCGGCGGTTTGCTCGCGCAGCTGTGCATCAAGGGCTGCCAGATCAGCTTCACGCTGTGCGGTCACCGCCGCCAGCGCCGATTGGCGCTGCAACAATTGTTGCCGTGCCGCAGCGAGATCGGCCTCCAGCTGAAACGCACGCCCATTGGCCTGGATCAACCCGAGCCCGAGCCCGATCGCCAGCAGCAGCGTAGTGAGGAGCGGCACAAAACGCAGCAGGCTACGGCGCGGCGGCCGGATGATCACGTCTGGTGCGGGCACGGGTGGGTGTGATACAGCCGCGACGATCACCTCGGCCACCGCATCCACACCGATCGTCGGTGACGCACGCACCTCGACTGGCTGGAGATCAGACGAGATCCGCGTCATCAGGCGTTGTTTGACCGCAGCGCGTGGCCCGCCGCGGCTTGGCTCGGCATACGGGATGAGGCTGATCGTCGTCATAAAACTATCGACTTCGCCACGGCACTGCGGGCACTGTGCGATATGGGTGCTGATGTCCATCGCCTCATCAACACCGAGTACTCCGAGCACAAATGCCGGGATTGCGTCGGTCGGATGCGCAGTATTTGCTGAAATGTCGGTGTGTTGTGTCATGGTATCAGGTCGTCCACCTGGATTCGGCGCTCGTACAACACCTCACGCAACCGCCGCAGCCCGGTGCGGATGCGCGATTTTATCGTCCCAAGCGGGCTCGCAAGCCGCTCGGCGATCTCACTTTGCGAGAGACCGCTAAAATAGGCGAGCTCGATCACCTCGCGTTGTTCGGGCGCGATCGCCGCCAGTACGTGGCTGATGATCCGATGCCGCTCACGGTCCATCGCAACCATTGGCACATCGGCGGCCGGGTCGGGCGCGGCGAGATAGGCCGGTTCTTCGCTAAAATCGTCACACTGCTCCTGCGGCCGTACGCGCAATTTACGCAATTCATCGATACACAGATTGTGCGCAATGCCAAAGAGCCACGTCGCTGGTGATCCGCGCCCGGCCTGGTAGCTTTCGGCGCGCCGCCAGACACGCCAGAACGTCTCCTGAACCACTTCTTCGGCGTGCTCGGCACGACCGAGCATACGCAAAGATATCCCGTACACCGCGCGGGCGTAGCGGTCGTACAGTAGCTCGATCGCACGCTCATCGCGGGTTGCAATGCGTGCGATCAGCACATCATCACCGAGGTCGTTACGCTGCGACATGCATGGCGCTCGTCTGGATCCTTCACTCGCAGACAACCGTCGTGGTCGCCTATCTGCTGTTACGCGAGCGCAGACGATTCGGATGAGGTGGCGAGAAACCGGCTGATCACCGGCGCATGGGGGGCACTCTCGATCAAAAAGGCATCGTGGCCCGCATCGGTCGCAAATTCGACGTGCCGCACCGGCCGCCCGAGCCAGCACAACGAATCGGCGATCGCGCGCGAATCCGCCACGGTGTAGAGCTGGTCGCTCGAGTAGGCGAGCACGAGAAACGGGCAGGTACTGCGCGCAAGCGCCGCATCGAGGCTGCCGTAACGTGCGGGCAGATCCCAGTAATCAATCGCTTTGGTGATATACAGGTAACTGTTGGCATCAAAACGCGCGTTGAATACCTCGCCCTGATGCTCAAGATAGCCTTCGATCGCAAATTCCTGCGCGAGTGTGAACGCCGGGCCAGCCGGTCGTGGACATTTGGCCGCCAGCGCGGGCTCGCTCAGGTAGGTGATATGGCCGATCATCCGCGCCACGGCGAGGCCATCGGCGGGCGGTGTGCGGCCGTAGTAGTCGCCGCCATTCCAATGCGGATCCTGGAGGATCGCACGCCGCCCGATCGCGTTCCACGCGACATTTTGTACCGACGATTGCGCGCAGGTTGCCAGCAGGATAGTGCGCGCAACACGCGCGGGATGCGCTGTCGCCCATTCGAGCGCCTGGAACCCACCCATGCTGCCACCCGCCACCGCGTGCAACTGGTCGATGCCGAGCGCATCGATCAGCCGCACCTGCGCATTGACCATATCGCCGATCGTGATCACCGGGAAATCGACGCTGTACGGCCGACCGGTGGCCGGGTTGATGCTGGCCGGGCCGGTGCTGCCACTACAGCCACCCAGCACATTTGAGCAAATGATAAAATATCGGTCGGTGTCGAATGGCAGCCCAGGGCCGACCATCGCATCCCACCAGCCCGCGCGCCGATCGCTGTGCGAATGCCGCCCGGCGGCGTGCGCATCGCCCGAGAGCGCATGGAGCAGCAAAATGGCATTATCGCGCGCGGGCGTGAGCGTGCCGTAGGTCTCGTACGCAAGCGTCACCGGCCCGATCGACGCGCCGCTCGCGAGCGCGAGCGGCGCGAGCCACGTCATCTGACGCGTCTGCACCAGGCCCACACCACTCGCCCGAATCTCTGCTCGTGCCACCATGATTGCTCCTGTGATTGTTGCGATCAATCGCGAATGTGTTGTGCGAATTGTCGTGGTGGCTGGTGGTCGCACGGGCCATCGGCGCGTCCGGCGCGGTGGCCATCGGCGCGGTGGCCATTGGCGCGGTGGGCGCGCGGTGGCCATTGGCGCGGTGGGGCCGAAGCATTCCGGCGCGCGATTGCG
>JAYUYF010000201.1:0-1862 GCA_043752605.1 Roseiflexaceae bacterium | reverse complement strand
TCTCGTTTGGTGTAATGATGTCGATCAGGGGATAAAGTTCAGCAGGGAGTACCTGCGCCGGAGCTGGATCGAGGATCACCACCACCCCGCGTGCGTGCGCCAATCGCGCCGCCGCCAGTACGCTCGCAATCGGAATTTCGAGTTGCAGCAGGAGAATGCTGGCATCAGCAAGCGCAAGGTCGAGCGCCGCGAGGTCGGCGTCGGCCACCGTCGCATTGGCACCCGGCACGACGATGATCGTGTTCTGACCACGCGCATCGATCTGGATGAGCGCCACACCCGAGGGGCCAGTGCGCGCTGCCACCGCCACCACATCGACCCCTTCAGCGGCGAGCCCATCGCGTAATGCAATGCCAAAGACATCATCGCCAACCGCGCCAACCATGCGTGTCACCGCACCCAGCCGCGCACACGCGACCGCCTGGTTGGCACCCTTGCCGCCCGGCAGCGTGGCAAAATCACTGCCCGCCAGCGTCTCACCCGGCGCGGGCAGCCGCGCAGCGCGCACCACCAGATCCATATTGATGCTACCAAATACGACGATCGTCATGGTGTTGTACTTTCGTAAAAGCCGCAGGGGCGCAGCATGCTGCGCCCCTGCGGCTACTCCAGCGCGGCTAGCGCCGCTCGTAGTTTGGCGCTTCTTTGGTAATCGAGATATCGTGCGGGTGGCTCTCGATCAGCGCCGCCATCGTCACACGGATAAACCGCGCATCGCGCCGCATCGCCTCGATCGTCGGCGCACCGACGTAGCCCATGCCCGCTTTGAGCCCGCCGACCATCTGAAAGACAGTATCGTGCAGCTGGCCCTTGAACGGCACCTTACCCTCGATTCCCTCGGCTACCAGCTTGCGGCCACGCCCGCTCTGAAAGTAGCGGTCGCCGCCACCGCGCTGCATCGCGCCCATCGAGCCCATGCCGCGGTAGCTCTTGAACGTGCGCCCCTCGTACAGGATCGTCTCGCCCGGGCTCTCCTCGGTACCAGCAAAGAGCGAGCCGATCATCACCGTGTGCGCGCCAGCCGCGATCGCCTTCGCGATATCACCCGAGTAGCGGATCCCACCGTCGGCGATCACCGGCACGCCAAAGCGCTCGGCCGCGCGCGCACAGTCGGTCACCGCCGTAATCTGCGGCATCCCGGCACCCGTCACCACTCGCGTTGTGCAGATACTGCCCGGCCCCTGACCAACTTTGATCGCATCGACACCACGCTCGCACAGCGCCAGCGCGGCGGCGGCGGTCGACACATTGCCCACCACCAGTTGCAGGATCGGGAACGCCTCGCGCACCCGCACCGTCGCATCGAGCACGCCCTGCGAATGGCCGTGCGCGGTGTCAATCACCAGCACATCGACGCCAATCCGCGCCAGCGCAGCCGCACGTTCGAGATAGTCACCCGTCGCGCCGATCGCGGCACCCACGCGCAGGCGGCCCAGATCATCCTTGCAGGCGTGCGGGTACTCGATCTGCTTCATGATATCTTTGACCGTGATGATCCCCGAGAGCCTGCCGCGCCGATCGACCACCAGCACCTTCTCGATCCGATGCTTGTGCAACAGCTCTTTGGCCTGCTCGATCGTCGTTCCTTCGGGTACCGTCACCAGGCCAGACGAGGTCATCAGTTGGTTGATCGGGCGTGTCACGTCGGTCTCAAACCGCAGGTCGCGGTTGGTCACGATACCAACCAGATCACCGTTGCCGGTCGTGATCGGGATGCCCGAAATCCGGTACTCGGCCATGAGATCGAGCGCATCGCCGACCGTTTTATCATCGCCCATGGTGATCGGATCAGTGATCATGCCGCTCTCAGAGCGCTTCACTTTGCGCGCCATCTCGGCCTGATCCTCGATCGACATATTTTT
>JAYUYF010000200.1:0-4921 GCA_043752605.1 Roseiflexaceae bacterium | reverse complement strand
GCCGCGCATCGGTAAATTCCATCGGGCGGCGAATATCGACCGCCGGCGTTGTCTTGATATCGGTCGTCGTCATGACACGATGCTCCCTTTATATCCGTACCAGGCCAGCTATTACCGCCAACGGTACCGTCGCGAAGCCAAGAAAGAGCCCGATCGCTGAGGCGGTGGCCAGGCCACGCCAGAGGCGTGTGGTGCGCGCATTGTTCAGCCCTAGCGTCTGCAACATGCTCCAGACACCATGGTACAGATGCATCGCCAGCGCCAAAACCGCGATCATGTAGATGCCGACTACCAGCGGGTTCTGAAAGCCAACCACCACATTATGATACGCATCACCCTTGATAAAATTGGGGTGCGCTGTGCCAAATGTAAAATGTGCCAGATGATAGATGATAAACAGTAAGATTGCGGTACCGCCCCAGCGCAGCGTCATCGAGGCAAAACTCGCTACCTTGCGCCGCTTCTCGCGGTAGGCCACTGGCCGCCCGTCGTTTGCCTGGCGCGTCAGCTGGATCGCTGACACAACGTGCAATGTGACGGCGGCGAGCAGCACGATCCGCGCAATCCAGAGCAGCGTTCGCGCGGGCACCGCAGGCTCGCCCACCGTGCGTAGAAACTCCGCATAAGCATTGAACCCTTCCGCGCCCTCAAACACCTTGAGATTACCAACCATATGTGCGATGACAAATCCGTAGCCGATGATCCCGGTGATCGCCATCACCGCTTTTTTGCCAATCGACGAGCGATATAGCGTGAGTGCGGCTGTCATACCAACTCCTTTGCGCGAGCCAAAGACGCATCAAACCGATGCGCGGCGGAGGAAAGTCCGTTTACGTGTGAAACAAAGGGCGTCTGCAGCGAGGCGGTTTGTGCGAATGAAGCCGTGGCGGCGCAGCGGCGGCACGACATTATGTGATAGGTCTGCGGCATACACATCGCGCGGCGGTTCCCGCAATCAGGCAGCCTGCCTGGTACTCAAACAATCGATTAGATACCACTACAGTATACCAAAAACGGCGTTCAATGTCGAACGACCACGTACCAAAAACGCGAATCGATTTGCCACGATTCAGGCTATATGCTATGATGGCCGATTGGAGCTAGCGGGCATATTCCCTTAGCTTTGGCGAAGGATTTGCAACACACAGGAGTCAGGAAACCATGGCAACTCAGGAGCGGATCGAACTGGCTGTCGAGCCACGTACGATCATTGGCAAGAAAGTCGCACAATTGCGCCGCGCGGGCATGATGCCGGCCACCGTCTACGGCAAGAAGCAGGAGCCGATTGCGGTGCAGTTGACCTCGCGCGCATTCAGCGACATTCTGCGTAAGGCGGGGCGTACCCGGCTGCTGTACATCACCATAGCGGGCCGCGCGCCGATCGCAGCATTTATTCATTTGTTGCAGCGTCACCCGGTCTCGCGCAACATCCTCCACGCCGATTTCCGCGCGGTGGATCTGCTGGTCGAGATCACGGTCGAAGTGCCAGTACACATCGTGGGTACCTCAGAAGTTGTACAGCGCGGCGACGCGACGTTCAACACTGTGCATCAGACGCTCAATGTGCGCGCGTTGCCCACCGCCGTGCCACAGTCGATCGATGTCGATGTGAGCTCGCTTGATGAGCTCGGCAAAGGTATCTTTGTGCGCGACCTGGTGATGCCCGAAGGTGTCATGATCGAACTCGACCCCGATGAGCTGATCGTCGCCCTCTCCGAGAGCCGCCTGGCCGAGGAAGAGGAGACCACCACCGATGCCGCCGCCGCCGAGCCCGAAGTCATCACCGAGAAGAAGGACGACGAATAAATATCGTCATGTTCCGTTATTCGTAGAGCCGAAGCATTCCTAGCGGCTGACAAGCTGCCACCAGAATGCTTCGGCTTTTATGATCCGCGTTGATATCTGGATCTACCTGCCGCAAAAACACCGAAGCCCGCGCAGTGCGCGGGCTTCGGTGTTTTGGGTGCGGGTGTCCCGGTTGGCTATCGAGCCGTACCGGTGACACCCATGTGCATATGACTCATGGGCATCACCCCCTTTACGCCTGTTCGGCAAAACTAGACGCGAATTCAACATCAACAGAATAGCATTTCGGTGGGGGCTTGTCAAGAGGTTTTTTGCACACATGTTGCCCTCTCACCATCTACACATTTACTCCAAAGATGTAAGATATTTCTCTACACGGTTTGCACATTTTTGACTGCCATGCTATACTTTTTTGAAATACGGGCGATTAGCTCAGTTGGCTAGAGCGCATCCTTCACACGGATGAGGTCACTGGTTCGAGCCCAGTATCGCCCACCACTTGCCGCGAGAGGAATCTCGCGGCTTTTGTATGCACCTGGAGGGATCTATGGCAGCGCCAACGGTACCCGCGCGCCCGAGCGGGCTCAAAGTCTGGATGATGGCCGCCCGCCCGCCCACCTTGCCTGCCGCCGTCGTGCCGGTACTGGTTGGCTCAGCCGTCGCCTGGCGGCTGGGTGGCTTCCAGCTGCTGCCATTTCTGGCCGCATTACTGGCGGCGCTGCTGATCCAGATCGGCGCAAACTTTGCCAACGATTATTTCGACTTCCAGAAGGGTGCCGATACCGATGCGCGCCTCGGGCCGCCACGTGTCACCCAGCAAGGGCTGATCGCGCCCGCACAGGTGCGCAACGCGATGATCTTGGCGTTTGCGCTGGCGGCGCTACTGGGCTGCTATCTGGCGTGGGTCGGCGGCTGGCCGATCATCGCGATCGGGGTGCTCTCGATCGCGGCCGGAGTGCTGTACACCGGTGGGCCGTGGCCGTTTGGCTACCACGGATTGGGCGATCTGTTTACCTTTGTGTTCTTCGGTATGGTGGCGGTCGTCGGCACCGCGTTCCTGCACCTCGGCCGGATCGCTCCGGCGGCGGTGTTCTTCGCATTGCCGGTGGCGCTGCTGGTGACGGCAATTCTGGTCGTCAACAATCTACGCGATGCCGACACCGACCGGGCGGCGAAGAAATATACACTTGCGGTGCTGTTTGGCAAGCCGTTTGTCCGTGGCGAATACGTAACGCTGGTGCTGGGCGCATATCTCTTATTGCCGCTCGCGATTGTGCTCGGCTATGCTAGCATCTGGGTATTGCTGCCGCTGATCACGTTGCCGCTCGCGCTCCCACAACTACAGCTGGTGCTGCGCGAACAGGGCCGCCCGCTGAATGCCGCGCTGCGTGGCACCGCACGGCTGCACATGGTCTTTGGCGCACTGCTTACGCTGGGGCTGCTGCTAGGGTGAAAGCCATCAGGTCGCGCGCAAAGCCGCGAAGACACGAAGGATCGGGCGCGGAGAGCCAGGTTCACCACAAAGGCACCAGGGACACAAAGGATTTTCTGGACACCGAGCAAGCCTGCCGCAACGCACCAGTGCAGTTAGCGCGGCGAGCCTGTAAGCAACAACACTGAGTCGCAAGACGAGCTTCGCCCCGAATGCGATCTGACGCAACTGAAGGGTGGTGTACGTGGCAAATACACGGCGCGTTATTGTGCTGGCACAAACGTAGTACGGTTAAAGCCGGATGTCGCCGCCGTTTTCCCCGACGATACGGCAGTGAGCGATGCCCTGCGGTTGCTCGTGCAAGCTAGCAAGCGCGCGCTTGAGTAGGCCGCGTGAGCAGCATCAGATTGCTATCATTCTGCTCTTTGTGCCTTTGTGCTAAACCTGCCTCAGCACCTTTATGTCCTTCGCAGCGCCGCAAGCTGTGCAGCTACTCCCCCAACCGCCGCGCAAAATCGGCGAACACGCCGTTGCTCCAGCCAAAACCTGGCACCGAGCCGTAGAGCCCGGCCTCTTCGCTGTGGGGCGCGCCGCGCTCGACGTTGTACTTCTCCCAGAAGACACCAGTAGCCGCAAACACATCGTTGCAGGTGTCGCACCAGCGCGTCATCACACGCGTGGCCGCTTGCTGATGCCCGTAGCGTTCGAGCCCGGCCACTACCAGCCAGTGTAGCGGTGCCCAGCCGTTGGGTGCCGCCCACTGCCGCCCGGTTTTGCGCCGCAACGTGGTGAGCAGCCCGCCGCGCCGCAGGAAGCGCGGCAGCCAGCGTGCTATGAGTGCATCGGCCTGCGCCTGCGTCGCCAGGCCAGCCCACAGCGGGTAGAACATCGCGAGCGATGGGTCGGGCGCGCGGCGCTCGTGGACAAAATCGTAATCGCAAAACAGCCCGCGCGCTTCGTCCCACATCAATTCGCGGATCGTTTGCGCACGTTGTTCGGCCAGCACCTCGTAGCGTGCCGCATCGGCCGGGCTGCCGAGATCGCGCGCCAGCGCCGCCAGATCGCGCTCGACCACATACAGAATACTGTTGAGATCGACCGGCAGGTGTTCAAGCCAGCGTTCGTCGCAGCGCGTCGAATGATCCCAGCCGCTCTCACAGGCCGCCAGCGTATCAAGATAGTTGATATCGAAATAGCGCGACAACCCGCGATGGACGCGCCGGTGATGTGGTTGTGCTGTGCCGAGCCAGACCTGTTCGTGCTCCTGCGCAGCCAACGTGTACATGCGCGCGCGCCACGCGCTGTCGTCGGCGCTTCCCGTCGCACGCTGCACCTCGTGTGCCAGGCGAATCATCTGCGTGAAGAATGGCGGTTGCGAACGCGAGAGAAAATAAAAGCGACTGGCATTCGGGATCAAGCCAAAACGCTCGATCAGATACGCCATATTCTCGGTCATATCGACGACCAGGTGCGCGTGTGGCGTACCCACCACCCCGATCGCCATGAAATATGAATCCCAGTAATACATCTCCTGAAACATCGCTGAGTCGTCACCCGGCACCAGATACGGGCACGGCAGGCCGATCAGAGGCTGTCTAACAACCTAACACTGTCTGCGATGGATGCAATCGATTGAGGAGCATCCGTATCGATGCGAGATAGATCATGCCTTCTGATGTATCA
>JAYUYF010000199.1:0-4925 GCA_043752605.1 Roseiflexaceae bacterium | reverse complement strand
CATTACTCGCAACACAACTCGGCACGCTCGCGCCAGGCGCAGTTCTCGACTACATGGCGGCTGCGATCGCCGCAGACGCGGGTCGAGCAGCTCGGCAGGGTGAGCTAGCGGATAATATATCCTACGACGCCGAATACGAACTGGCGGTAGAACTGCTTGGAAAGCTGGCAACGTGCTTCTTCCTTGCGCAGCAAAACCAGCAAACGGTCATCCGCATTGAAGCATAGTGTGTGGTAGCATTCGCTACAGTCGCATGACTGGTGCTGGTGCAGCGGCAAATCGAATGGAGTACCGCATGATCAGAAAACAATTCACAGCGATCATCGAGCGCGAGGACAATGGCTACGTGTCGCTCTGTCCCGAACTCGATATTGCCAGTCAGGGAGACACCATCGAAGCGGCGCGAGATAATTTACGCGAGGCGGTCGAGCTTTTCTTTGAGGCTGCATCGGAACAGGAAATACGCGAACGTATGCACGAAGAAGTTTATATTACGCGCCTGGAAATCGCAATTGGGTAAACTGCGCGTACTCTCTGGCAAGCAGGTGTGCATCATTCTCATTCGCCATGGATTTATCGAGGTGCGCCAGCGAGGAAGCCACGTCGTCATGCAGCGCAAGACTGACGACTCTACAATTACCGTTCCAGTTCCAGATCATGCTGAATTACGCATTGGCACGCTGCAATCAATCATTCGACAATCAGGTATTCCACGTGATGAATTCGAGGCGTAGTTCGGCTCAGTACGGACAACGCAGCTACTTCGCCGTGTTCGTGTCGATGTTCCGGTTCACCGGCAGCGTGATAAAAAAAGTCGCGCCAGCGCCGGGAACCGATTCGACCCGGATCGTGCCGCCGTGCTGCGCGATGATCTCGGCGGCGATATACAGCCCTAAACCCGAGCCGCTCGCGACGCGTTCACCCCGCCCACGATAGAAGCGATCAAAGATACGTGACACATCCTCGGCGGCGATGCCCATCCCCTGATCGCTGACGGCTATCAGCACTTTTTGCGGCAGGAGTGCGCTTTCGGAGGGCGCTGCTTCCTGCTCCGGCGCTTTCGTCAACTGTATGGTAATCGTGCCACCATCTGGTGAGTAGTGGATCGCATTGGTGATCAGGTTATCGATCACCTGACGCAGTCGCTGTGTGTCGGCAGCGATCTCGACGGCGGGGATGGTAGACAGATACGTCACCGTATGGCTGGTGCTCAGCCCCTGGGCTGCTTCGACCTCCTCCTGGAGAAGTGCGGTGAGTTCGACCGGCCGTATAAACAGACGAAAGCGGCCGGCATCGACGTTGTTGACATCGACCATATCGTTGACCAGCTGGAGCGCCTGTGCCGCTTTTGCAACGACCACGTTGAAGGCTTTTGCGCTGTACTCGTTATTGCCGCGTGCCACCCTGCGGAGCGCGAGCTGGCTGCTGCCGCCAATCGACGTCAGCGCATTCTTGAGATCGTGCGCGACGACGGCGATAAAACTTGCGCGTGCGTCGTGTTGAATGCGCGTCTGTTCTGCTGCGGTCAGCTCGTTGGCGACCTTGTCGTGGTGGAGCGCATAGCCAAGCCGCAAGCTGATAAACGTCAGAAAACTGAGATCATCATCGCCGAACGCGTCTGGACTGGTTGCTGCGAGCAGAATCACACCCTGACATACATCGTTGATACACAGCGGGACGATCAACAACGATTGGATGCTGGCAATGCTACTCATCGGGAGCGCGACGATATCCACGCCGCTGCCCAGCAGCAACGGCGTATTCTGCTGGAGAACCTGGAGCAACGGGCCGCTGGTCGCCAGTGGCAGATGATCCATTCCGTGTTCGTGCTGCAGCTGGCCAAGCGGTGTCGTGCTACTGCCAAACGCAACCAGTTCATCCGTTGCCGCGCTGTGCAAAAAGATGCTGGCGATATCGGCATGGGTTATCGCGCTGAGCTGGTCGGTGATCGTATGCGCCAGGTCTTCGGCCGATTCGCTGGCCGGGATCGCGGCGATCGTGTGCAGCAGCTGGATCAGTTCGGTACGGCGTTCCTGACGCGCCAGGATGTCGCTGTTTTCAAGCGCGAGCCCGACCAGATCTGCCAGCACACCCAGGAATGGTAATAACTCGGCAGCCGAAGCCGAATCAAACGGATGGGTGGATGCGCGCGTAGCGTTGGGTGCCACACTATCGACCACCGATAGCACGCCAACCATCGTTGAACCACTCCGCACCGGCACCGCAGCAATCGCCTGCCTTTCGGCGGGCGGCAGATCGGTGTTCCAGCGCGGTGCGGTGGCGAATCGTGGGTCGGCGGCAGGGTTCGCAACCGCAATCCGCCGCCCGCGCTGCAGCACCCAGCCCTCCACGCCAACCCCTGGCGCAAGGAGTACCTGCGTTTCAGGTATGGCGCTACTGGCTGCGGTCAATCGCAACTGGCCTTCCGGCCCCTCCGCGAGAAACAGGGCGACGTACTGGACTTCGAGCAATTCACGGGTGCGGATCATCAGGACGCTGAGCACAACGTCCAATGGTTCGCCACTGCCGATGATCGCGCTCATCGCTTCGAAGGACTCGCCATCAAGCGAGACGCTCACTCCCTCGGTCATCCCCTGCTCCTTCTCATCCAACCACGGGTTGGAAGAACGTGGCATACGCTGTGTGCACGAGAACAGGTATAGTACCATACTTGTCTGGAATGGATGCGATCGTTGGGCGAGGTGCCGCACCTCGGGTCTATTCGTGTCCAGGTTCGACGCGCACAAACTGTACCTTTTGAAATCCGGATCGTAGCGCGATCGTATCCGGGCGCACCTGTGCAGGCGGCTCATCGCCTACCAGCACGCGGGCGATCAGCATCGCGATCTGCGCCATCTCGGTCTCGCGCATGCCCCAGCGCGTCACCTCCTGCGTGCCGATCCGGATCGCATTGTACTCGCCAGCCACAGCTTCGCCGGGCAAGCCGATGCCGGTCATCAGCAGGTGCGCGGCTTCGAGCCGCTTGCACGCCGCATTGCCACCATCATACGCGGTCGCCCGCACCGCGACGTGCTGCGATGCCGTGTGGCCGCGACCCGCCACGTGATGCACGGCCACACCGTGGTCTGCCAGCGCGGCGGCCAGCGCCTGAGCGTTGGCGATACACTGCACCGCGTAGGGTTGGCCGTACGTCAGGCTATCGAGCGCCGCCAGCGCCAGCGCCGCGCTGCGCGCCAGATCAAAATTCGCCGTCAGGCCCGGGAAGGCGATCCGGTCGAGCCGTGCGGCCAGTTCGGCATCGTCGGTCAGCACCATGCCACCCGGCGGGCCACCAAACGATTTGTAGGTCGAACCGGTCATCAGATGTGCACCCTCGGCGAGCGGCTGCTGGAACTGGCCGCCCGCGATCAGGCCGCCCATATGCGCCGCGTCGTACAGCAGATACGCGCCCACGTCATCCGCTACCGCGCGCGCACCCGCCACGTTGTACGGAAACAGGCACATGCTCCCGGCGACGATGATCAGCTTTGGGCGAATGTCGTGCGCAACGCGCGCGAGCCCGTCGAGGTCGATATCCATGCGGTCGCTATCAAACGGCACCTCGTGAACCTGCAAGCCATACAGCCCGGCCGCGCCGACGGCGTGGTGGGTGGGGTGGCCAGCCGCAGCATCGCCAAACGCCAGGATCGGATCGCCCGGCCGGGTGGTGGCCATGTAGGCGTACAGATTGGCGAGCGAACCACTGCCCACGCGGTGCTCGACATATTTTGCGCCAAACGCGCGCCGCAGCAGGTGCGTCAGCAAAACCTCGATCTGGTCGGCGTGCTGCATGCCCTTGTTATATTTATCGCCCGGATACCCCAGATTGGGGCGCGACCCGATCGTCGAGCCGAGCAATCGTGCGCTGCGCGGGTTTGGAATATTGGTCCCGGCGTACAGATTGATACAGGTGGTGTCGAGATGCTGCTCGTGGGCATCGACGAGCGCAAACAGCATCTCGTCGAGCGCAGCGAGCGGCAACGCGGCGTAGCGCGCATCGTGCTGTGCTACGAATGCGGCGACATCGGGCGGCATCCAGCCGCGGTAGCTACTTGCTTCGGTCATGGGTTCCTCACAGTGTGGACACGGTCAGGTATGATGCACCGCGTGGCCTCAGCCGCGCAGCGTCTGTGTACGCAGATGACGATCGAGCCACGCGGCTTCGGCGGCGCTGAGTTCGGGCGCGGGCGGCGGCTCGCGGTAGTCGATATCGAGGTCGAAGCGCGCGCAGCGGTAGGCATCATGGATCGCCGCGCCCAGATCGAGCGCCACCGGCGGGTCGGGATAGCGTAGCGGCACCGGGATGCGTGCGATCGGCTGGTCGAGCGCGAGCGGCCAGATCTCAATTTGCGGGCGGCGCTGCACCCGGCTGAGAAAGATGAAATAGGGCGCAGCCGGCAGCGGGCGCGCCACCTGGGGGCGGCGACCGGCGCGCAGCAGGTCAATCTCCACCAGATGCGCGGTGCTGGTAAACATCTCCTGGCGCTTGTGCTCGTACGCATCCGCACCGTCCGCCCCGGCGCGTTTGTTGGCCGGCAAGAGCAACTCGATCGCGGTGACCAGCGTCTTCTCGCCCACGGTGCGGATTTCGATCCGGGCATACTCTACCGGCACCGTCATCAGTGCAGGCAGCGTCAGCGGGGCATCGAGCACGGCGGTATCGCCGCCGCGCAGACCAAACAGCGGATCGCGCGCGGTGATCGCAATATCGGGCACGAAATGCCGCACTGGTGCAATCTCGATGCTCTCGAAGACGACATACGGCGTGATCACCGCGCGGTAGGCTGGCGCGATGCGATTCTGGAGTTGGTCGCTGATCGCGGTGATGATGCGATGATGTACATCGGGCCACATCGCCGGGAGTTCGAGATACGGATCCATGCCAGGAAATGGTGGTTCCATCGTACACCTCCGCGTGTTTGCTG
>JAYUYF010000198.1:0-1867 GCA_043752605.1 Roseiflexaceae bacterium | reverse complement strand
GTCGCGTTCCGCAGTTACTATCTGTTCGCCAGTCACTTCTGTACCCCCGGGGAACCGCACGAGAAAGGCCAGATTGAACACGCGGTCGGCTACGTGCGTCGCCACGCGCTGGTGCCCGTGCCGCATGTGCCCACCTATGCGGCGCTTAACGCGCACCTGCTGGCCTGGTGCGTGGCCCAGGACACCCGCACCGTGCATGGACACGCTGCCACGATTGGCGCGCAGTGGGCTGCAGAGCAGCCGCACCTGCGCCCGCTGCCGACCGCGCCGTTCCCCGGCGGCGTGACGACCACGGTCACCCTGACACCGTACAGTCAGGTGGTATTCGAGACCAATCGCTACTCGGTGCCCACCGACCAGGCGCGTCGCCACCTGACCATGCGGGCATCGCCCTTTCACGTCACGATTCTGGCAGACGACCAGATCATTGCGGAGCATCTGCGGAGCTACGCCCAGCACCAGGATGTATGCGACCCGCTCCATTATTTGCCGTTGCTCGCGCAACGCCCGGGCGCATTGCCGTATGCCAAACCGTTCATCGACTGGCAAACCCGCTGGCCCGCCAGTTACACGCGGCTGCTCGACCGACTCCGCCAGCAGTGGCCCGACGGCCGGGGCGTCCGTGAATTCGTGACCATCCTACAGCTCCACACGCAGCATCCTGCCGCCGATGTCGCGGCGGCGATTGGCGACGCGCTGACGTTTGGCTGCGTCCATGCCGATGGCGTGCGGCTCTGTCTGTACCAGCGCCAGCATCCGGACACACCGACGGTGCCACTGGATTTGCAGACGCGCCCGTCGCTCGCCGCGGTGCGCCCGCCCCCCGTGGATCTGATGATGTATGACCAGTTGTTGACCGGAGGCACCCCATGACGATGCACCCCGTGCTGGATCTCCAGCTGCGCCAGCTCAAGCTGCCCGGTATCGCTACGCACTACGCCCAGGTTGCGCACGACGCGGGAGCGGCGCAGCTGAGCTATCCTGCCTATCTCCAGGCGTTGACCACTGCAGAACTCGACCAACGGGCGCAGGTGCGGCAGCGGCGCTGCCTCCAGCACGCCCAGTTTCCGGTCGTCAAGGAACTGGCCGATTTCGACTGGACGGCACTCCCCAGTCTCAATCCCATGCAGGTGCGTGATCTGGCAGCGGGCCACTATCTGCGACAGGCCGAAAACGTGCTGCTGGTCGGCAATCCGGGCCTGGGCAAGACCCATCTCGCGACCGCGCTTGGGGTTGCGGCCTGTCGCCAGGGCGAGCGGGTACGGTTCTGGAATACGGCAGGACTGGTGACCGACTTGCTGGCAGCGCAACAGACGCACACGCTCACCCGGATGCTGCGGCAGATCCTCACCTATCGGCTCATTATTCTGGATGAACTGGGGTTTGTGCCGCTCAGCCCGACGGGTGCGCAGTTGCTGTTTCAGTTTTGCGCCACGCTGCACGAACGCGTCGCGCTCATCATCACCACCAACCTGCGCTTTGCGGACTGGACACAGGTCTTTGGCAACGAAAGTCTGACGGCCGCGCTCCTCGACCGCGTCACCGCCCGCGCACACATTATCGCGTGTGTGGGCGACTCCTATCGGGTGCGACAACGACAACAACGACAGTTGACGCGCCACCCGGCGCACGATTTTGGGGGCGACCGCCCCCAAGCCCCCGACGGATAGCTCACGGCACCGCAGGTCAGGTGGTCAACATTTCGGCAAACAATCGCACAGCAGAATCGTGGAGGTGGTCAACATTTCGCCAGTCAGGTGGTCAACATTTCGATTGACATATACAGGTGGCAACCCTGGCGCACGGCTGAGCCAGGAGCTTGACCGCACGGTGCGCCGCAACACCGTGCTCCGCCTGGTGCGCCGCC
>JAYUYF010000197.1:0-1872 GCA_043752605.1 Roseiflexaceae bacterium | reverse complement strand
CCGTGTCATCTTGTCACCCGGTCAAGAAGAGGAGCAACGGATGCGCAAGACCACCGATTACGACGCGATTATTGTCGGCGGCGGGCACAACGGGCTGACGTGCGCGGGGTATCTGGCGCGGGCCGGGCTACGGGTGCTGGTACTCGAGCGCCGCGAGATTATTGGTGGCGCGGTCTGCACCGAGGAGGTGATCCCCGGCTACAAGATCGATGTCGGCTCCTCGGCGCACATCATGATCCATCTTACACCCGTGATCCGCGATCTCGAGCTCGAACAACACGGTCTCGACTATATCGATATGGATCCGTACGCATTTTATCCGTTGCCCGACGGCAGCGGCGCGATCAGCTTCTATAAGGATCTCGATCGTACCTGCGAGTCGATCGCCGCTGTCTCACCCGCCGACGCAGTGGCGTACCGGAGTTTTGTCGAATACTGGCGACCGCTGAACGAGGCGGTGTTCGAGACTTTTTTGCACCCGCCCTCGGCCGCGCGACTGGTCGGTACGGTCGCCAGAAGCCAGGTGCTCAGCGGGCGCTTGCTGGAGACGCGCGAGACCGTGCGGCGTTTGTTTACCAGCTACGGGCAGCTGATCAACGAGACATTTGTGAGCGAGCCAATGCGCGCAGCGATGGCCTGGCTCGGCGCGCAGAGCGGCCCGGCGCCGGATGAACTGGCGGCGGGTGACCAGCTCGGCTGGTATGCGATGATGCATTTGAGCGGGGCGAAGCGACCGCGTGGTGGTAGCGGCATGCTGACGCAGGCGATGGCGCGCTCGCTGCTGGCGGCGGGTGGCCACGTGCGGCTGAACGCCCCGGTGAAGCGAATTATGGTCGAAGGCGGGCGGGCCACCGGTGTGGAGCTGGCCGATGGCGAGAAGATCGGCGCGCGGTTGGTGATCTCGAACGCGCACGTGCGGACGACGATGATCGATCTGGTGGGCGACGACAACCTGCCCGCCGGGCTGGGAGACAGAGTACGCGCGATCCGGATCGGCAATGGTTTTGGCATGACCGTGCGTTGCGCCGCCGACGAGCTGCCCGCGTATCCGGGGATGCCGGCTGGCGCGCACCCCGGCCATCACGGCTTGCAGCTCTTGTGCCCGTCGGTTGAGTATCTGCGTCATGCATTTGCCGATTACCAGCGCGGATTGCCCGCGCGCGACCCGGCCGTGATCGCGATGACGTTCTCGGCGATCGACGCCACGCTCGCGCCGCCGGGCAAGCATACAGTCTTTCTCTGGGCGCAGTACTTCCCGTACGATCTGGCGGGTGGTGCGCGCTGGGAAGACGAGCGTGAGCGCGCGGCCGACAGCATTCTCGAAGTACTGTACCGCCACGCGCCCAACATGCGCGGCAAAATCATCGACCGTTTCATCCAGAGCCCGCTCGATATCGAACAGCGCCTCGGGCTGTTGCGCGGCAACGTGATGCACGTCGAGATGTCGATCGACCAGATGTTTATGTACCGGCCGCTGGCCGAACTGGCACAGTACCGCACCCCCGTGCGGGGTTTGTATCTGACGGGTGCCAGCACGCATCCGGGCGGTGGCGTCTTCGCGGCCAGCGGCTACAACAGCGCGCGCGTTGTGCTCGCCGATTTGCGTGGTGGGCGGCGCATGTGGGCCGGAGCCGCGCTCGCGGGGGTCAGCGCGCTGGGGGCGGCGCGGGTGATGCGCGGGCGGCGGGCGTAGAGCCGCAAAATATGGTGCCGCCCGTGTAGAGATGCAAGATTTTACGCTGCTACACCGGCGCGCCGCGATCGTTTACGTATTGCTCTGTTTGGCGCGATCGGAAACTGCTACAATCGGCTCAGTGAGAAACGCTGCGGCGTAAATCGCGTAGCTTCAGGTGAGAATCAGAGATCTCCGTA
>JAYUYF010000196.1:0-1874 GCA_043752605.1 Roseiflexaceae bacterium | reverse complement strand
GCCGAACACGCCCATGCAGCCGACCGCTTCGCGCGCGAGATCCTAGCTATTTTGGCAGTTTTTGCAGTGCGCTCGCGGCGGCTGATGGGCAGGCCGTTGGGCGGCAATCACACGTGCCCTACGACGTGCAGGTGTGCTATTATCGCACCCTGTGATGTGTGCAGACCGCGAGGATGCTATGCGAATCCGTCCAACTGCGCGCCTGCTCGTCCTTGATGAGAAGCAGCGGCTGCTCTTGTTCCACATTCACGATTCCGAACCGCTCCACGAGGGCTTCCCGAATATGACCATCTATTGGTGCACGCCTGGTGGCGGCGTCGAGCCAGATGAAACCTTTGAGCAAGCGGCGCAGCGGGAGTTGTGGGAGGAGGCCGGCATTGCGCTCGCAACAGTTGGGCCTTGCGTGTGGCACAATCAGCGGATCCTGAGCGGATCGACGGGGCGTGTGCAGCTGCACGAGCGCTTCTTCCTGGTCAGCGTCCCGAACGCATCGGTCAGTCTCGCAAACATGCTGGCCTACGAACAGAAGACTCACCGTGCCTATCACTGGTGGACACAGGCAGAGCTAGAGCAGTCGTGCGAATCATTTGTGCCGCCCGGGCTTCCACGCTTCCTGGCGCCACTGCTCGATGGTGACATTCCAGCATCACCCGTCCACCTGCACGCCGACTAGGCACGCGCACGGAACGGCAACAACGCTGCCGCCGAACAACCGCTGCCGCCGACTGCCTTTGGCGCGCGAGAGCGAGGCCATTGTATCCGTGTCCTGTGCAGCGCGCCTTTGGCAGCGGCTGAGCTTTGCCGTTATCCGCCTGATTTCAGCGAGCAGACGTTCGCGTAGTTTGCTACGCCGCAGGACGCTTGTTATTGTGCGATTGGGCCTGACTCAGCCACCCGGCGCACGATACTCACCGGCTGGAGCGCCGCGCGTATCCGCGCCGAGCGCGATCGGTGCATGTGGCCCGAATTGTTGGGAGGGCGGCGCAGGTTTCATAGCCATACTCATTTGCGATCCACAATTTGCGAGTATGATACTCGATAAACACGTCGTCGCAGGGTTCAGCCACCGTAGCCGCAGGGTTCAGCCTGCGGTTTGAGAGACAGCTATGAGCAGTTCAGAGACGCCACGCAGGGTCGCACTCGTCACTGGCGCATCGCGCGGCATCGGTGCCGAGACCGCGCGCGAGCTGGCACGCCGTGGCTACGCATTGGTGCTGGCCGCACGCAGCGCCACACCACTGGAAGAACTGGCTACCGAGTTGCGTGCGGCGGGGGCCGAGGCCCTGGCGGTACCCGCCGATCTCGCGCAACCCGCTGATGTGGCGCGGCTGGCGCGCGCGGCACTCGGTTGGCGTGGGCGCGTCGATGTCGTGATCGGCAATGCGGGTGCCGGTGGCAGCGGGCGCGCGGTCGCCGAATCCGATACCGACGTCATCCAGCAGACAATCGCGCTCAACCTGACAGGTCAGATCCTGCTGACGCACGCACTATTGCCGCAGATGCTCGATCGCCGCAGTGGCGCGTTTGTGTTTGTCGGCAGCTTTATCAGCCGGGTGGCCATCCCGGGCAATGCCGATTACAGCGCCTCGAAGTTTGGATTGCGCGGCTTTGCCCATGCGCTGCGCGGCGAGGTGCGCAGCGCGGGCATCGGTGTCACGCTTGTCGCGCCGGGGATCATCGATACCGCGATGACCACCGATCTGGCGGGGATGCGCAAGGCCAAACCGCAGCAGGTGGCGCTGGCGATCGCGCGCGCCGCCGAACACCCGCAACGCGACCTGGTGGTGCCGGGGTATTACCGCGCACTCTGGTGGCTCGATTCGTTTGCACCGTGGGTCACGGATGCGATGTTGGCGCGGCGGCGGTAGGCACGG
>JAYUYF010000195.1:0-1877 GCA_043752605.1 Roseiflexaceae bacterium | reverse complement strand
TGACGAGCGTCACCAGCGGGACGCTGGCGGGCACGGCACCGCTGACGATCTACGACCGTACGGTGCCCGATATCTTGCCGCCCGGCAATCTGCTGTTTATCGCCCCACCGCGCAGCACAGCGCTCTTCTCGGTCACCGGCACGCTCGATTTCCCGCAGCCACGCCCGGCCGCCGGTGCGCAGCCGCTATTGCGTGGTGTTGGCATCGGCGAGATCAGCATCCTGCGCGCCACCAGTGTCACCCCCGGCAGCTGGGCGCGCACGGTCGTCGAGAGCGAAAATGGGCCGCTGCTCCTGGCGGGTGAGCGCGACGGGCGGCGTATCGCGCTGCTCACGTTCGCCTTGCAAGAGAGTGACCTGCCGCTCCAGGTGGCGTTCCCGCTCCTGATGGCCAATCTGGTCGATTTTCTGGCTCCGGGTGGCAACGGCGGCGCAGCACTCGCGCCCGGCGATCCGCTGGTGTTTGCGCTCGACGCGGCCGTGACCACGGTGCAGATCACCACGCCAAACGCGGTGACGGCAGACATCGCGCCGGCGGCGGGCGTCGCGGTCTTTGGCGATACCACCGTGCCGGGCATCTACCGGGCCACGCTACGCCGTGCCGACGGCAGCGTCGAGGAGCGGCTGGCGGCGATCAATGCATTTTTACCTGCCGAATCACGGATCGCACCCGCAGCTGAGCTCGCGATACAACAGCAGAGCGGGCTGACGACCGCCGACTCACCCGCGCTGGCGGGGCGCAGCGAGTTCTGGCGCTGGCTGGCGGCGCTGGCGCTGGCGTTGCTGGTGCTTGAGTGGCTGGTCTACCGGCGTGGGGCGCTGGCGGCATTACGCGTGCGGCTTGAGCAATTCACGCTCGGTCGGCGAAAGACCGGTTGAGCGCAGGCGATCGGTGTTGAGCGGCTGTTCGACCGGCAGGTAAACCGTAAACATCGTGCCAATACCGAGCGTGCTTTTGACCTGGATCGCGCCGTGGTGGCCGCGCACGATCCCAAGGACGGCCGCCAGACCAAGCCCGCGCCCGGTAAATTTTGTGGTGAAGAACGGGTCAAAGATTCGGATGCGCGTCGCATCATCCATCCCGCTGCCGGTGTCGCTGACGCGCAACACCAGATACTCAGCCGGCACCAGATCTTCCTGCAGCAGTTCGTGCGCGATCGCCGATCGGTCGAGCATTCGCGTCGCGATGCCGACCACAACCGTTCCTGCGCCGGTGATCGCCTCGGCACCATTGAGTACAAGATTCATCAGCACCTGGCGCAACTGGGTGGCATCGAGCTCAATGCGCGGCAGATTTGGTGCGATATCCAGCCGCAGCTCGATCACGCCAGTGACCGATGTTTGCAACAGCACCAGCATCTCCTGCGCCAGTAGGCCGACATCGGTCATGCGCATCGCCAGCTGACCTTTGCCCGCGTAATCGAGCAACTGGCGTGTCAGTTCGGTGGCGCGCCGCCCGGCAAGATCGATCTGCTCGAGGCTGAGCCGCGTATTCTCAGAGATGCCGGTCTCGATCAGCGCCATGTGTACATTGCCGAGTACAATCGCGATCAGGTTGTTAAAATCGTGTGCGATGCCACCCGCAAGCACACCCAGGCTCTCGAGTTTCTGGACTTCGAGCATCTTACTCTCGACCTGGCGCTGCTCGGCTTCGATCCGGCGGCGCTCGAGGATTTCGTGCTGCGCTTCGCCGTATAACCGTGCGTTCTCGATCGCGAGCGAGGCCAGGCGCGCAAAGCGTTTGAGCAGATCGCGCGAGCTCATGGCGATATCACGCCCCTCGATACACGCTACGCCCAGCACGCCGATACACTCGCCACGAATAAGCAACGGCACACCGACGACCGAGCGCATATCGGGTTCGGCGAGCGAATCGAT
>JAYUYF010000194.1:0-4957 GCA_043752605.1 Roseiflexaceae bacterium | reverse complement strand
ACACAGCATACTGAATTGTACGTCTATCATCCGCTCAACGGCATCTCGAACAGCACGGTGCATATCGTGCATTGCCGGTGCGGCGTGCGCGCGGGAGCGATCGACCAGAACGAAATCGATGCCGTGCGCTGGTTCACGCCGCAGGAGATCACGGCACTCATCCAACAGCGCGCGATCACCGATGGCCTGGCCCTCACGGCACTGCTGCTGCACGGGCACGTTTTAGCGCACAACGTGTATTTAAAAGAGGTATGATACGTATGGCAAATACACCTATCTACAAATATGATGAAACAAGCGATACACTCACAATTACATTCGCACCTGGAATGATGGCCACAGGTATTGAGCTCACCGATCATATTCTGCTGCGAATCAACAAAACCGAGCAGTGTGTAGTAGGTATTTCGTTTTTCGACTATTCCATTCTTGCGCAGCCGACAGAGTTTGGCATACGGAGTCTGCCAATTACTGGTCTCGATATGCTCAACGACCCCACGCGTCAGCTTGTTCTTACGATTTTACACTCAGAACAAGTTCAGCGAGTTTTGACCCTGTCGGCGTATGTGCCAAATGCAACTCAGACCATTCCGATCGCCACCCTCCAGACTTCTGGCGCGTTTCAGCTCGCGGCATGACCAAGCGAGAAGCGTAGTGGCACGCTGTAATCCGCGATGCTCGTGCGCTCCCCCGCTCCCGCCTGCGGCTATGCATTACCCACATGTGGATCGGGGGGCGTAGGCGAGTGGGTTAGCCGCCACGCGTGAGAAGCGCATCGCCGGTGTCGTGGTGAAGCTGCGCGACGGGTGATGGAGCGCGTGCGGTCTCGCACGAGACGTTCCGGTGCCTGTCTCCGGATACGCCTCACACGTTGTGCAGCCGCGGGATGACCTTTTCACACACCTCGTTGACCCAGCGCACCGGGTCGCGGCCATCGGTGGGTGGCCCGGTCCAGACCTTGCTGATGCCGAGCGCGGCGTAGGTCTCCATCGTACGTAAAAAAGCATCGATGTCGTCGAGCGGGTCACTCGGGGCAAACATTGTGCGTTCGATCTCGGCCGGGTTGCGGCCAGCATTGGTGCAGTGCTGGTCGAGCACGTCGAGCTTGTGCCGGATCTGCGCGATCTCGCCGGGGAACAGATTACACGCGTCGGCCTGATTTGCCACAATCCGTAGCGTCTGGCGCTCACCGCCGCCACCGATCAGGATCGGGATGCGTGGCGCGCGAATCGGCTGCGGGACGCAAATCGTCTCGGCGAGTTGGTAGTAGCTGCCAGTGTACGGGCCGTCGTTGGTGCTCCACATCTGTTTACAGATCGCCAGTGTCTCTTCCAGCCGCCGGTAGCGCTCGGTGAGCGGCGGGAACGGCACACCAAGACCGTAATGTTCGCGATCATACCAGGCGGCACCCAGTCCGAGCATCGCGCGGCCTTCGCTGAGTACATCAAGTGTGGTGACGATCTTGGCCAGCAGACCGGGGTGGCGGTAGGTGACACCGCCGACCAGCAGCCCGAGTTCGATCTGCGTCGTCTGACCAGCCAGAAAGCCGAGCCCGGTATAGCCTTCGATCATCGGTTCGGCCGGGCCACCTTGATCTTCCATCTGAAAATAATGATCCATCAGCGTCAGCGTTGCAAAGCCACCCTGATCGGCCGCACGCGCGATTGCTCGCAATGTCGGCGCGATTACGGCCGGACCACCCGGCCACGAAAGGTTGAACACATGGAGTGCAAGCTTCATGAGATGCTCCTGTCTCAGTGCGTAAACACGAGCGACCGATGCGCGGATGCACCGGCCTTGACGCCATCTGCCGAGGCGAGCGTGGCGTTGTGCATGGGTGTGGCGGCGTCGCCCGCCGCAAAGACGCCGGGAACGCTGGTCTCTTTCCAATCGTTGGTCTGGATGACAGGCCCGACCATGCCGGCTTCAAAGATGCAGCCGAGTTGTTCGGCCAGCGGGCTGGTCATGACCGTCGGGAAGCCACCAAACACCGCGCGCACTGGCACCGTGCGGCCATCGGCGAGCGCCACCGCCACCTGTGCGGGCGTCTCGCCCACCAGCGCAGCCACGGGTGTGGTCTCGACGGTGATACTACGTGCACGCAGCGTGCCGACCGCCGCGTCGTCCATGGCGAAGCTATTGGTAAACAGCGTCACCGGCCCCCAGTCGGCGATCAATGTCGCGTGATGGATCGACATCAGCGCGGTACCATCACTGCCGGGCATCACGCGATTGCTGAGATCGAGTACACCGAGCGGGCCACCGGCGACTTCGTAGCCGTGGCAGTACGGGCAGTGGAGCAACGTCACGCCCCAGCGCTCGCGGGCACCGGGTAGATCGGGCAGCACATCGGTGACGCCAGTGGCCAGGATCAGGCGCGCGGCGGTGTGCTGCTGGCCATCGGCGAGTGTGACAACAAACCCCGCCTCTTGGCGCGCGGCGTGCGCCGCCGTTCCCGCCACAAACGCGACGCTGGGATACGCCAGCACCTGCGCGCGTGCGGCGGCGATCATCGCCGCTGGTTGCCAGCCGTCCTGGCCAAAGAACCCGTGCGAATGCGCGGCAAAACGGTTACGCGGCGCGCCGGCGTCGATGATCAGTACCCGCCGCCGCGCGCGCCCGAGCTGCATCGCCGCCGATAACCCGGCGTAGCTGCCACCAATAATAATCACATCAACCATGCCTGTGCTCCCTGTGTGTTGCCAACGCCTGTAGAAAATCGGCGGTGAGTTGGGCCAACGAAATCGTGCTGAGACGCGCGACAAAGAGTGCCTCGGCATCACGAAACGAATCATCGAGCACCCGGCCGACGGCGGCTTCGAGCAAACATCCACCACCCGCAGCAGTTTGCCGTACACGCCGCATGGCAGGTTCGCCGAGCGCGAGATACACATCTTGCAGCGAAATCTGCTCGGGTGCGCGCGCCAGCAGCCAGCCGCCGCCGTGACCCTTGACCGAAACGACGATCGCCGCCTCGCGCAGGCCAGCCAGCGTGCGCCGAATGACCACCGGATTGGTGTGGATACACGCCGACAAATGTTCGGACGTGGCGTACTGCGCGGGTGCGGCGGCTAGATGCGCGAGTACGTGCAACGCAACGGATAATCGGCTGTTTTGCTTCATGTAACAAGTATAGTTACATGATATGACGTTGTCAAATGCTGCGTCAGATCTGGCACGCGTCGGTGCGCGTGGTATCATTCCCTTGTCGTTGCGCTGCGCACGATCACCGTCTCAGGAGAACATGTATGCCCACCATTGGCGCACTCGGCACCGCAGTGCCAGCGCATCGTATCGCGCAATCCGCAGTACAGGCGGCGGCGCTGGCCCACTTCGCAGCATACGGCGCAGATCTGCATCGTTACGCACGGGTGTTTGATCACGCGCGGATCGCCACCCGCTATTTTGTCGAGCCGCTCACCTTTTTTCACGCGCCGCACGGCTTGGCCGCACTCAACCAGCGCTACTTGCAGGCCGCGCTTGAACTGGGCGAACAGGCCGGGCGCGCGTGCCTCGCGCAGGCTGGTGTCGATGCCAGCGCGGTGCAGCATTTGATCTGGGTCTCGACCACCGGGATTGCATCGCCGAGCCCGGATGCCACGCTCATCCAGCGGCTCGGCATGGGGCGGCATACGCGCAGAACCCCGATCTGGGGGTTGGGGTGCGCTGGTGGTGTGGCTGGTCTCGCGCGGGCCTATGAATACGCACGTGCGTTTCCCGACCAGCGTGCGCTGCTGATCGCGGCCGAGATCTGTAGCCTGACGTTTCAGTCGGATGACCTGTCGCCGCGCAATCTGGTCGCCGCCGCATTGTTTGCCGATGGCGCAGCGGCGGCGCTGGTGGAAGGTGACACGCTTGCTGGCGGCGGGCCGCAGATCGTCGCCACCCAGAGCCTGCTCTGGCCCGCGACGCAGGACGTGATGGGCTGGCAGATCGCCGATGCGGGGATGCGGGTGGTGTTTGGCCAGCGCATCCCGGCCCTTGTACGCGCAAGTATGCGCGGCGTCGTGACCGAATTCCTGGCCACGCACGGGCTCGGGCTCGATGATGTGGCGCACTGGGTGATGCATCCGGGTGGTGCAAAGGTGATCGACGCCTATGCTGATGCGTTGACGATCGATGCCGAACGGCTCACGCACACCAGCGATGTACTGCGCGAATACGGCAACATGTCATCCGTCACGGTGCTCTTTGTACTTGATAGGTTCCTGCGCGCCGGGGCGATCGCGCCGGGCGAGCACGCGCTGCTGGCGGTGCTCGGGCCGGGATTTAGCTGCGAATTGGCATTGTTGCGCGGGTGAGCGGGCGGGAGCATCGCGCTGCGCCCGTACATCGCCCCCGCCCTGCCCGCGCCTTAATCGCGAAAGCGCGTGCTGACCTCGCCATCCTGTTCGGCGAGTGCGCGGTCGAGTTCGGCGCGTGTAATGTAGCTCATCTCATAGGCGATCTGGCCAAACGGGCGGCTGGCTCCGCTGCGTGCGAGCTCGGCCTGACGCGTCAGAATGCGCTGCACCTGCTCGTGATCCATCAGTCGGCGGCGCAGGAAATATTCGCCCAGCCGCGGGATGCTGCTCGTGCTAGCAGAGGTATCATTGACCGCGCGCTCCTGCGCTTCTTCAAAGGCGATGCTGTAGGTCGTCGCGCCGATCGACAGCTGGTCTCCTGCGTTGAGGCGCTGTTGGCCGATGACAATCTTGCCGTTCAGCGAGATACCACCGCCGCCGACCGCGAGCGGCACGATAAAGTAGCGATCGAGGGTAAAGCGAATCTCGGCGTGCTTTGGCGCGAGGTTGCGGTCGTACACGACCAGATCGGCACCGGTGCTGCTGCCGACGGTACTGGTGCGCGGCTCAAAGGTGTGCTGCCGCCCAAGCTGCATCCCGGTGACCGCTGTAATGACTAAAACCCGCGCCATGGCTTCTCCCTCCTGCCGTGCAGGTGCGCTGTATCGTTTCGA
>JAYUYF010000193.1:0-11563 GCA_043752605.1 Roseiflexaceae bacterium | reverse complement strand
CAGCGTGAGCGGTACCAGTTTTGCGATTGTCACAACCGGTGCGCAACGCTATCTGACCGCGACGCTACGCGATGCCAACGGCAACACCTCGGCGTTCTCGATTGAAATTGATACCGAGCGCTTCCGGCCGCGGATCTTCGCGCCCGTCGTCCGTAATTAGGTCAGGAGACTCGCGTGCTGCGCATTAACCATACATGCCGAATCGCGCTGGTGGCGCTGTGCGTGACGTTGCTGGCGTTGCCGGCCACGCCCGCCCGCGCCGCCACCTTTACGGTAACGACCACCGCCGATAGTGGTGCGGGCTCGCTGCGCCAGGCGATCACCGATGCCAATACCAACGCTGGAGCCGATACGATCGTGTTTGCGATCGGGAGCGGCGCGCAGACGATCAATCTGGTTGGCGGCCTGCCGTTTCTCAGCGGCGGCGGTACGACGATCGATGGTACCACGCAGCCGGGCTATGTGGCGGGCGGCGCGCCGCTGATCTACCTCAGCGGCAGCGGTGTGACCCTGCCCGGCCTGGCGCTCAGTTCGGCAAACAACACGGTGCGTGGTATCGGCATCGTCAACTTCACGTTCAGCACCGAGGGCGCACTGCTGATCAGCGGCGCGGGCGCGACGGGCAATGTGGTGACTGGCAGCTGGATCGGGGTCAACGCCAACGGTACACCAGCCGGCAACGGTACGTTTGGTATCAAAATCGACCAGGGTGCCAGCAACAACCGGATTGGTGGCACGACGGCGGCCGAGCGCAACCTGATCGCCGCATTCAACAACCAGGGGATCGAGCTCGCAGGTTTATCGGCATCTCAGGTGACGACCGGTAATCGAATCACCGGCAACTATATCGGTGTCAATGCGGCGGGCACAGCGGCGGTCGGCGGGCTTGGGCCTTTCGCCGAGGCGGGTGTGCGCTTCAGCGGCTGGGCCTGGGGCAACCTGCTCGGCACCGATGGCGACGGCAGCAACGATGCGACCGAAGGCAACCTGATCGGCGGTATCACGCGCGCCAGTGGTCCGGATTGCATCGTCGGCCGTGGCGTGCAGTTTATCTCCTCTGGCACCCTCGAGAGCCCGCGCAATAACATTGTGGCGGGTAACCGGATCGGCGTAAATGCCAACGATAGCGGCACGATTCCCAATAACTGTGGCATTCTGATTGCGCGCGGGACACTCAATACGATTGGCGGCGATACCGCAGTTGAGGCAAATATCATCAGTGGCAACACGCGCTACGGTATCCGAATCGAGAACGCGGGCGCGACGCAGAATATCGTGCGGGGCAACCGGATCGGGCTTGATGGCGCGGGTAACCCGCGCGGTAATACCTTCGAGGGTGTCTTCATCCGTGGTGGCGCACCCAGCAACATCATCGGCCCAGATAACGTGATCGCGGGCAACGGGCTGAGCGCGGTGCGGATCACCAGCAACGATACCAACGGCAATATCGTGCGCGGCAACCGGCTCAACACTGATCCGCTGGGCATCAGCGTATCGCCAGCGCTGTACCCCTCGCTGCAGCCCACGGTGCGCGTGGATGGCGGTATCGGCACGGTGATCGAAAACAACCAGATCGGCGCGAATCTGTCGAACCGCGTCGGTATCTTGCTCCAGACGTCGACGACGACCGCCACCGAACAACATACGATCCGCAACAATGAGATCGGTATCCGTGGCACAGCACAGATGGCTGCGCCCGAGGCGGGTGCACGTGGTCTGGTGATCGATGGTACGCGCAACATCACGATTACAAACAACCTGATCGGCGCGCAGGAGATCGGCGCGGTCGTCATCAATACCGGTGCCACAGCTGCGGCTGTCGATCCGAGCGGTCTGACATTTCGGCTCAACTCGTTTGGCGTCGGGCCGTGCAACGATACGGCGGGCAACGCGCAGGACGGGTTGTTTGTGCAGCGTGCGGCGGCGGGCAATACGATTGGTGCCGTCGGTGCGGGAAACAGTTTTTATTGCAACAACACCAACGGCCTGCGGATCGGCAATCAGGCGAGCGGGCAGATTGTGGCCGGGAATCTCGCATTTGGCAACGACGGCGCGGGATATCTCGTCGATACGGCAACCGCCGTGCAGATTACCCGCAGCACCAGCCAGAATAATGGCGGTGACGGAATCTCCCTGATTAATGGTGGCAACACCAACCTGGCGGCCCCGTCTGCGCTGGCCTTCAGTACTGCGAGCGGCACGCCGACGCTCAGCGGCACCATCCCAAACTGTAGCGGCTGTACGATCGAGGTCTTCACCGCCGCAGATCGTGATAATGGCGAAGGCCCGGTGTATCTCACCGCAGTAACCGGTGTGACTGGTACCAGCTTCAGTATCGCGGTCGGCGGCTGTGGCCGCTACCTGACGGCGACAGTGCGCGATGGCAGCGGCAACACCTCGCGGTTTGCCACCACGATGGTGGATACCGGGCTCGTGGGCGGCTGCAGCGCTGCGGGTCTCGCGCTCAGCGTGGTGCGGATCGCGCCACCCGGCAGCGGCCCGGTCGCGCCGGGTACCGCAGTCACGTACCGCTACACCTTGACCAACACGGGCGGGTTGCCCGTCAACGGCGTCGTGATCAGCATCACGGGTGGGCAGGGCTGGAACAGCGCGCCCACGCCACCGGGGCCGTTCAATATAGCGGGTGGCGCCAGCGTGACGTTCGATATCGTGGTGACCGTACCGCCCGGTGCCAATGGTGGCGCAGCGGATAGCTTCACCGTCGGGGCCAGTGCGGGCGCGCTGACCGCCAGTGTGGTCACCGGCACGGGTGCGGCGCAGGGCTTTGGCGTGGATCTGACACCCGAGACCGGGGCCCAGAGCTTTGGCAGCGGCCCGACGACGGTGACGTTCAATCATACGCTGGCAAACACCGGCAACGGCACCGACACGATTGGGATTACCGCCAGCGTGTCACCCGCGGCGACGGTGAACGTCAATCCCACCAGTTGTACGCTCGCGCGCGGTCTGACCTGCCCGGTCGTTATTACCCTGAACGTACCCGCATCACCCGCACCATCATATGTCATCACGGTGCGCGCAACGTCGGGTGGTGATGCCAGCGTCTTCGACGAAGTCACCGACACGGCGACCGGCCAGGCGGCCGCGCCCGCGATCGCGCCCGATACGATTGTGCGTGATGTGCTGCCGGGGGATAGTACTATTTTCAACCACACGGTGACCAACGCGGGCAACCAGGCCGGTACCTTTACCGCCAGCCGCGTGGATCAACTGCCACTTGGCGGCGTGGTGTTTGGCGGCCCGTCGCCGACCAGCTTCTCGCTCGCGGTGGGTGGGACAACGCCGCTGGCGCTGACCGCAACCGTGCCCGCGCTGCCCGCCGCGCCGATCAGTGGTACGCTGGTGAGCACGCGTGTCACGGTCACATCAAATGACGGCATCAGCGCCAGCGCGACCGATACCGTGCGCGTGCTGTTGCGCCCGGCCTTCACGTTTGGGGCCGCGACGACGCCAGTCAGCATCGCGCCGCTTGGCACCGCAGTCTTCACCCACACATTGACCAATGAGAGCAACGGTGATGACCGCTACACGCTGGTCGTCGACCCGAGCGCTCGCCTCGAGGCGGTGACGGTCGTCGTGCGCGATGGCGGCACGATCGTCAGCACCAGCACTATCCCGGTGGGTGGCACGCTCGCGCAACGCAGCGTGACCGTGGCGGTGCCGCGCGCCACCAGCCGCACGATCAGCGTCAGCGGCCGCGTACAGGCGGGCACACTCACCAGCGAACCGCAACAGATCGTGCTCAGCGCTCAGACGCAGAGCAGCCCGCAACCGGCGGTGCAGACCCGCACCGATGATATTACGATCCTCGGTGCGGTGGTGGCCGATCTTTCGGCAGCTACCAGCGCGACGCTAACGCCCGGCAACCAGCTGAGCTACACCCGCAGCGTGACCAACGCGGGCAACCAGGCGGGTGATATCGTGCTGAGTTATACCGCACCGGCAGGCTGGAGCGCCAGCACGGGTACGCTTACACCGTCGGGATGTCTCGTCGGGCTCGCGCCCGGCGCGACGTGTCAGTTCGCGGTGCTGGTCGATGCCGCGCCGCGTGCGCTGGCGGGTGCCTACCGGCTGGTGATCGACGCCGACGCGATCGGTAGCGCGGGTGATGACCGCGAGACCGACACAATCAGCGTCGCCGCCGCTGCTGCGATCCTGTTTGCGCCCGACCGCGCTGCCGCGAGCGCGCCCGACACCCAGGTGAGCTACACGCATACCGTGACCAACAGCGGCAACGTGACCGCGACGCTCGCGCTCGATCTCACCAGCATTCCGGCGGGCTGGAGCGCGCAGATTGCGCCACTTGCGGGCGCGCCACTGCTGCCGGGTGCCACCCGCGCGGTGACGGTGACCGTCGGTGTGCCAGCACTGTTGCCAGCGGGCACAAGCGGTGCCGTGCAGGCGCGCGCCACGCTGGTGGGCTTCCCGTCCGCCAGCGCACTGGTGACGGACACGACGACCGTGCTGGCCGCTGACCGCGCGCGACTCGACCCGCCAGCCCAGAGCCGCAGTATTGCACCAAGCATCGCGTTTGGTGACAGCACGGGCTACGCACTCACGCTGCTCAACAGCGGCAACACGACGATTAGCTACACGCTCGAACTCGACCCGGCCACGCTCGCGCCCGGCTGGTCGGCGGTGCTGAGCCCAACGCTGACCGAGGTGCGCGTGCCGAGCCTGAGCAGCGGTGTGCCGATCAGCTTGACCGTAGCTGCCGATGCGGGTGTGACGGGCGAGCAGGTGGTGCGTGTGCTCGCGCGCCGCGCCGGGGTTGCAAGTGCGCCGGTACTGGCCACAGCGACGATCACAACAACCGCCAGTGCGTCACCCTTTGACCTGCTGCTGCCGACGACCAACAACGGCACCGCGCTGCCGGGTGCGACGGTGGTGTATACCCATACATTACGCAATCTGCGCCCGGTGACCGACTCGTTCGTGCTGACGGTTATCGCGCCGTTTGGCTACGAGACGCTGGTTGCGCCCTCGATCGCCACGCTGGGGCCGGGCCAGAGCCAGATCGTCAGCGTCTCGATCCAGGTGCCGCTGGGTGTCGAAGCGGGCACGCTCGATGTCACAACGTTGACCGCCACATCGGTCAGCGATCCGGTGCGCTTCACCGCCAGCGCGCAGGAGCGCACCAGGGTTTTGCGTGCGACTGATGCAACGCTCGCACCGCGTCAGGCGATCGTTGGCGCACCGGGCCAGGTGGTCGAGTTTCGGATGGCGCTACAGAACCTGAGCAACGCGCGCGATATATTCACGATTTCTGCCAGCAGCGAGCCACCGTGGGATCTGCGTCTGCCGATCACCTCGACCACGCTGGAGGTCGATGACAGCAATACGTTCATTCGTGTGTTTGTCACCATCCCGGCGAGCGTACCGCCGGGGAGCATCGGCCGCATCACCGTCAGCGCGCAATCACAGAGTACACCCACGTTCCGCGCGAGCGTCACACACGTGATTACCATTCCGGAGGCGCGCGCAGTCATCGTGCGGCGGGCGTTGTACTTGCCGGTGGTGGGCCGATGAAGAGTGTAGTGATGCACAGCGGCCCCTCACCCCGCCGCTACGGCGGCACCCCGCTCCCACACGGGGCGCGGGGCAAGCGGAGCATATCGTGAAGATTCTGGTGTTGCACGGCCCAAATTTGAATATGCTCGGGCGGCGTGAGCCGGCGATTTACGGCAGCACGACGCTGGCCGAGATCGACGCGGCGCTGACGGCGCGGGCGGGACAGGCGGGTGCCACACTGCTGGCATTTCAGAGCAATCATGAAGGCGCGCTGATCGATATTGTACAAACCGAAGGGCCGACTGCCCAGGGCATAATTATCAATCCCGGCGCGTTGACCCACTATGGTCTTTCGCTGCGCGACGCGCTGGCGATGCTGAGTGTGCCGATCGTCGAGGTGCATCTTTCGAATGTCTACAAGCGCGAAGCGTTTCGGCACACCTCGGTAGTGGCACCCGTGGTGAGTGGACAGATCGCCGGGTTGGGCTGGCGCGGGTATTTGCTGGCGCTGGAGTGGCTGCTGACGCACGAAGGCTAGCGTGGCGCGCATCCGTGCTATAATCCGCGCGGGATACCAGCGTGCCAGAATACGGCTGGTCTGAAAAAGATTACAGGGGCAGCAGTTATGCAGTCAACAGGTGACCTTCGTAAAGGTCTGGCGATTATTCTGGATGGCGAACTGCTGCGGGTCGTCGAGACGCAGCACTTCAAGCAGGGTCGAGGTGGCGCGTTTGTGCGGCTGGTGTTGCGCAATCTCCGCACCGGCGGTGTTGTCAACAAGACATTGACGGCCGACGAGAAGGTTCCAATAGCGACACTTGAGCGCCAGCGGGTGCAGTATTTGTACCGCGAAGACGATAATTTTGTCTTTATGAATACCGAGACCTATGATCAGCCGCTGGTGAGCGCCGAAATCGTAGGCGACGCCGCAAACTATTTGCTCGAAAACGCCGAGATCGATCTGATGGTCTACGAAGATGAAGTGCTCGATCTGTCGTTGCCGCCAAATGTGGTGCTGAAGGTCGTCGACACTGAGGCAAATTTTAAAGGTGATACGGCATCGGGCGGCGGCAAGCCCGCGATGATGGAGACCGGGTTGCGGGTGATGGTGCCCTTCTTTGTGACCGTGGGCGATGCCCTGCGCGTCGATACGCGCACCGGCACCTATATTGAGCGGGCCTGACGCCCCGGAGATGCGATGAGTACCAGCGAGCGAGATGCGGACAACCTGGATATGGAGACGGTGCGCGAGTTGCTGCACCTGGTCGGCGAGAGCGATATCAACGAGTTGAAGATTGAGCGTGGCGGCTTCAAGTTCCACGTACGACGCGGGTTTCCGCCGCCGGTGCCGACGTACAACCCGATGGTGAGCACGCCACAGTTCGGGCTGCCCACGCCGCAAATGCCGCAGTTTGCACCGCCGAGTCTGCCAGGTAGCACGCGCGTCGAGATCGCCGACCCGGCGATACCGCCCGATGGCAAGCTGGTGACCGCACCGATGGTCGGCACCTATTATGGTTCGCCATCGCCGAAGGATCCGCCATTTGTCACCGAGGGTGACGAGGTGAAGATTGGTGATCCGGTGGGAATCATCGAAGCGATGAAGATGATGAACACGATCGAGAGCGAGTTTGCCGGCAAAGTGTTGCGGGTTTTGGTCAAAAGCGGCCAGCCGGTCGAATATGGCCAGCCGCTGCTTGTGATCGAGGCTTAGCGCGTGCTGCGCCTGCTCTCGGTCGCCGACCTCAACCTGTATCTGCGCGAGTTACTCGACACGGATGAGATTCTGCGCGATCTGTGGGTCGAGGGTGAGGTCTCAAACATGTCGCGTCCGGCGTCGGGGCACGTGTATTTTACGTTAAAACACGGCGATGCGCAGATCAAATGTGCCTGCTGGAAATCGAGTGTGGCGCGCCTGACGTGGTTGCCAACCAACGGCGACGCTGTGCTCGCCCACGGGCGGGTGGGCTACTACGAGGTCAACGGCAATGTGCAGCTGTACATCGACGGGTTGCGGCCGGCGGGCATCGGGCTGCTGAATGCGCAGTTTGAGGAGCTCAAGGCGCGGCTCGAGGCTGAAGGGCTGTTTGACCTGTCGCGCAAGCGGCCGCTGCCGCTGCTGCCACGCCGGATCGGTATCGCGACCTCGACGACCGGAGCCGCGCTGCAAGACATCCTCAACGTGTTGCAGCGGCGCTACCCGCTGGCCGAGGTGCTGGTGGCGGGCTGCAAGGTGCAGGGTGCGGGTGCAGCGGAGACGATCGTCGCTGCGCTGGAACAACTGTACGCGGCGGCGGTCGATGTCGTGATCGTCGCGCGTGGTGGTGGCTCGATCGAGGATCTGTGGGCGTTCAACGAGGAGATCGTCGCGCGCGCGGTCTTCGCGAGCCCGGTACCGTTGGTGAGCGGCGTGGGCCACGAGACCGATACCACAATCATCGATTACGTGGCCGACCTGCGTGCGCCTACGCCCTCGGCGGCGGCGATGCTGATGACGCCAGACGTGGCTGATCTGCGGCTGGCGCTGCGCGATCTGAGCACACGGCTCGACGAATTGCTGGGCGCACGGCTCGACGTGGCCGAGATTGCGCTGGCGGGCAGCACGCAGCGGCTGGCACTCCGCTCACCTGCCGCACGTATCGAGCGTGATCAGCAACGGCTGGACGAAATCGAAGCGCGCTTGCGATCGCAGGTGGGCCAGCGGCTGGCATTGCTCGATGCGCGGCTCGGCGGAGCGGCGGCACGGCTGGCGGCGCTCAACCCGCGCGCGGTGCTGAGCCGCGGCTATGCGATCGTACGGCAGCCGGTGAGCGGTGCGGTAGTAGTCGATCCGGCAGTGGTAATGGCAGGAGAGCTACTCGAGATTGTGCTGCGGGATGGGCTACTGAATGTGGTGGCCGCAGTTGGCAGGGAGTAAACGTGACCGAACAACCATCGTATGAAGTGCTCTACACACGGCTGGTGGCGATTGTCGCGCGGCTCGAAGGTGATGGGCTGACGCTCGACGAATCGCTCGCGTTGTATGAAGAAGGTGTCGCGCTCGCGGCATCCTGCCGCCATGTGCTCGAAACTGCGACGTTGCGGATTACAGAATTGCAGCGAGGCGACTCCTGACTGCCGTGGAGGCGAGAATTGATAGCGAGAAGGTGTATCGCTATCCGCGAGCGATTACCTCGGCGCTCAACACACTGGTGACACTTGCTGTTGCGCTGACGATCTTCTGGCTGGGTTGTCATTTGCTCGAAGTGCTTTACATCCGCTATGGCGTCGACACCGCGTTGTTTGCCCGCTTTCCGTTTTTGCAGACGGCAGCGACGGCGATGCGCGCGATCGCGCCGATCAATTCGACACCCGAGTTGATCCTACCGCTCGCGGTGACGGCCCTCGTGCTCTTATTCGCGCTGCTGACGCGCAGCAGCTTCCCCACGTTGCGTAGCGGGCCGCGTGGCCTGCTGGTCGAGTTTGCGGGCAGCTGGCTCGCGGTGCCGTGGGAGAGTATCAAGACGATTAAAGTGACCGAGGCGAACGAGCGCTACGTACTGCTGGTCGAAACCGATCGGGCGCGGCTGACGGGCTGGCACATCGCGTACAGCTTTATCTACCGGCTGGGTCAACGGCCAGGATTTTTGATCAGCTCGCATATTGACCAGTTTGATGAGCTCGTTCGCACGATTCTGAACGAGACCGACCGCGTCGCACGGGTGCTTGGCAATGTTAAGGCGGCGCAGATGCGCGAAGACGCGGTGTCGCCGCTCTTCCGCTTGCTCTTGAGTCCGACGGCCTTTCTTGCCCAGCGGAGCACACCGGCGGTCGATGCGCCCGCCGCCCCGGAGTTGACCGGCCAGTATCCGCCGCGGCTGGCGCTGTTGCTGGAATGGCTCGGTCGTGGGCTGATCGTGCTGGCCGTGCTGCGCGCGCTGGTACTCCTGGCAGCAGCATTGACGCGCGGCTTCCCCGATTTGCAGCGCTATCCGCCGTTTTCGCTGCTCGATCTGCGCACCAACCAGGAGTGGTGGTGGCTGGCGCTCGCAGCCTTGGTTGTGCTGGTTGTGCTGGTGCCGATCGGTCAGGCGCTACGCCATCTGCTGCCCGGACTCGAAGCGCGTGCCGATGGGCTCATGGTGCGGTACGGCGCGCTACAGCGGCTGATCGGGTGGAACCAGATCAGCGCGGTCAAAGTCACCGAGTTGTCGGAAGCCAACCAGATCGTCTTAATCGAAGCGCGCGCGCCGTTGCCGTGGTATGCACGGCTCAGCAGCCTGCTCTACGATGGTGGCACGATGCCTGCGATCCTGGCGACATCGGCGATGCGCGATTTTGAGCCACTGTTGCAGCGGATTATTCTCGACGTGATGCGCAACCCGACGGCAGGTGCTTCATCAGACGTACCAATCTTTCGCAGCGATGCGCGTTCTGCCGGGATCTGGATGGTGCTCAACTCCTCAGAGGCGCTGGACAAGATTGTCGCCGAGCACCGCGAGGACAGCGCGACACTGCAGATTGACCGTGGGCGGCTCTGGCGGGCAGCACTGACGATGCTCCCGATCGCCTTGTTTCCTGCGCTGTTGTTACTGGCCGATCGGACGCTGTTGCAGGGTGTCGTCCCCGATCTGCGGCTGTTGTCACTCGCATTGGTGATCTTTGGCCTCGGGATGATCGAGTGGCCGCTGACGGCCATTGCCGCGACGGTGCTCGACGAGGCGGGTCAGGGCGGCGGTGAGGAGGGCAACCGTGCGCTCTATCTCTACCCATCGACGCAGGTGCCACGGGTGTTGCTGCTGGCCGGGGCGGTGATCGCCGCGATGCTCGGGATCGTCATCCTGCCGATGGTGCTCTGGATCGGCGCAATTGTGCTCTCGTTCTGGTTGGCGGCCGGGCTGTGGAGCACATTGTTTGATTGGCGCGGCGGGCAACTGGTGACCGGCGGGTTGATCCCGGTGTTGTTTCAGCTGTTTGTATTGATTGGGTTTTTGCTGGTGCGGGGGTGAGGGAATTGAGAATTGAAGATTGAGCATTAATAATTGAATTCTCAACTTTCAATTCTCAATTCCACATGGCTGCGCTGAGCGCGGCGAGCGCGACGACCTCGCCGATTTCGCAGAGCGCGCCGTAGGTATCACCGGTGAGCCCACCGAGATCGCGCGTCCACCAGCGGCCGACGAGCAGCGCGACGAGTGCCACCGCCACCAGGGCGGCGAGGCCACTGCTGCCGCCGAGCAGCAGTGCGGCCAGTAGCGCGGTGCCGGTGGCGAAGGCAAAATCGTGCGGGCGCAACTGCTCCTGGAAGCTGCGGCCGAGGCCACCCTCACGCGCGGGCGGGAAGCGCACGATGCCAAAGACATCGGCCCAGCGCCCCAGCATCGGCACCAGCAGCAACGCCTGCCAGCGACCCTGCGTGATCTCCAGTAGGAAGGCGACCTTGAGCGCCAGCACCGCGATCAGCGCCAGCGCCCCCATCGCACCGATCCGGCTATCCTGCATGATCTCGAGTTTGCGTTCGCGGCTGCGCCAGCTCATGACTCCATCGAACGTATCGCTCAGGCCATCGAGATGCAGGCCGCCGGTGAGGATCCCCCAGACCACGACGACCCCGATCGATTGTACCAGCGGCCCCCAGAAAACCCCCAGCGCCGCGTCGGTGGCGACCAGCAGCGCGCCCAGCACCAGACCTGCGAGCGGGAAAAACGGGATGGCGCGCGGGATGGCCTCGGCCGAGATCGGCGGCATGCCAGGTGTGGGGATGAGCGTCAGGAAGCGCAGCGCTTCGCCGAGCGGCCAGAGCGGCCCCCAGCGATTTGGTGGTGGCTCAGTCATCGGCGCGCCCGGCGACACCGGCCTCGTCAAACGTCGTCATATCGCTGATCACGTGCGCGGCGGCGCGCACCAGCGGGATGGCCAGCGCCGCGCCGCTGCCCTCGCCTAGCCGCATCTCGAGTTCGAGCAGTGGCCGTAGGCCGAGATGCGTGAGGGCGATGTGGTGCCCGGGCTCGCTGCTACGATGCCCGGCGATCAGTGATCCAACCAGATCGGG
>JAYUYF010000192.1:0-4961 GCA_043752605.1 Roseiflexaceae bacterium | reverse complement strand
TTCGCGAAGCAGCGCAGCGTGCCGTGCATCACGCGCGTTCGGGGCAGGGGCCGGTGCTGCTCGAAGCGATGACCTACCGCTTTCGTGGTCACTCGGCGCAGGATACGCAAAAATACCGTACGAAGGAAGACGTTGAGAAGCGCCGCAGTCTCGACCCGATTGAGCAGTTTCGCGAGCGGTTGCTCAGCGCAGGGGTATTTGATGCGGAAGCAGCGGCGAAGATCGACGAAGTCGTCGATGAGCAGGTCGAGCAGTCGGTGCAGTTTGCGGATGAAAGCGCCGAGCCGGGCGACGAGTGGATCCGGCAAGATGCAGTCTACGCGCAGGCCATCCACGTCGATCCGCCGATTCACGGCGAATAACACGCCCGTCGTCGCACTGTGTGAGTTATGAGAGGGTAGCATGGCTATCATTACGGTACGTGAGGCGCTTCGCCAGGCGCTGCGCGAAATTCTGACCGACGAGCGGGTGTTTATCATCGGCGAAGATATTGGCTATTACGGCAGCACGTATGGTGTCACCGCCGGGTTTCTTGAGGAGTACGGCACCGAGCGCGTGCGTGATGCGCCAATCGCCGAGGCCGGGATCGTAGGCATTGCAATCGGCGCGGCGATGACAGGTATGCGCCCGATCGCCGAAATTATGTCGGTCAACTTCTCATTGCTGGCGTTTGACCAACTGTTCAACCACGCGGCCAAGATCTACAGTATGTTTGGCGGCCAGATGCAGGTGCCGATGGTGCTACGCACCACCAACGGCTGGACGCAACTCTCGGCCACGCACTCGCAGGCATTTGATGTCATGTTTGCGTACATGCCGGGGCTCAAGGTGGTAGCACCGGCCACGCCCTATGATGCCAAGGGGTTGCTGAAGGCGGCGGTGGCGGATCCCGACCCGGTGATTTTTATCGAGCATACGCTGATGTACACCGCCAAGGGCGAAGTACCCGATGGTGATTACAGCGTACCAATCGGTAAATCGGTCGTGCAGCGGCCGGGCAAAGATGTGACGGTCGTCACCTACTCGCGCATGGTACACCTGTCGCTCCAGGCCGCCGAGATCCTCGCCAAAGAGGGAATCGAGGTCGAGATCGTCGATTTGCGCACGTTGCGGCCGCTGGATATGAGTCTGGCGATCGAGAGCTTCAAAAAGACCAGCCGGGGTGTCGTCGTCACTGAGGACTGGCAGACCTACGGCATCAGCGCCGAGGTGACTTCGCGGCTGTATGAATATGGCTTTGATCATCTCGATGCGCCGATCGGACGTGTCAATTTTAAAGAAGTGCCAATGCCGTATTCAAAGAATCTCGAACAGCAGACGGTCGTGACCGTCGACCGGATCGTGGCCGCGATTCGCACGGTGCTGAAGTAGCGCCCACAGAGAGAGGAGCAGCGCGTGGCAGATATTCTGATGCCCAAGATGGGCTTCGACATGGCAGAAGGTACGATCGTCCGCTGGATCAAGCAGGTTGGCGATGTAATCACCAAAGGTGAGGCGATCGCCGAGATCGAGACGGATAAAGTTACGATCGAGATCGAGGCGTTTGATTCGGGTACGCTGGGTGAGATTGTGGTCAACGCCGGCCAGGTTGCGCTGGTCAATTCGGTGATCGCGCGATTTGCGGGTGCGGATGGCGCGGCGGCGAGCGCGCCGCCTCAAGCTGCGGCGCAGCAACCCGCGCAGCAAACGGCGGCGCTGCAGGCACCCGCTGCGGTCGCGACCACGCCCGCCGCCGAGGAACCCGGCCCGCCGACCGATGCGACTGCGGTGGTGGCGGAGGCACCGCCAGCGACACCAGGCACCACGGTTGCGCCCGCGTCGCAGCTTGCTGCGACGCCCCCGGATGGGGCGGCACAATCACCGGCAGTTGCCGACGATGACGTGAAGGCATCGCCGCTGGCACGCCGGATCGCGCGTGAGGCGGGTGTCGCGCTTGGGTCGATCACCGGCAGTGGCCCGGGCGGCCGCGTGGTACGCGAGGATGTCGAGACGTTTGTGGCGGCCAATGGCAGCAAGCCCGCAGCGCAGCAAGCTGCGGCACCCGCGCCGGTGGCCGCTGCCAACCCGGCACCTGCCGCACCACCAGCTGCGGCAGGTGCGCCTGCACCGAGCCCGAGCGCATCTGCCGCGACCCAGGCGCTCCCGACGGGGAGCACGCTGGTGCCGCTGACGGGCATGCGGCGCACGATCGCGCGCAAGATCACGCAAAATTATCAGGCGATCCCGCATATCTATATCACGCTCGATATCGACATGGGGGCGACGATGGCGCTGCGCAAGGAGATCAACGCCGGGCTCGAAAAAGACCAGGCGATCTCACTCAACGATTTTGTACTCAAAGCGAGTGCCAACGCGCTGATGACCTACCCGATGGTGAATGTCTCATTTACCGAAGAAGGTATCCAGCAGCACAGCGCAGCCAATATCTCGATCGCGGTCGCGCTCGAGAACGGGCTGATCGCGCCGGTGCTGCACAACGCACACGAGCGCTCGCTGGGCGCGATCGCGCGCGAGAGCAAGCGGCTCGTGGCGCTGGCACGCGAGGGGAAGCTGAGCGGCGATCTGTTGCAGGGCGGCACATTCCAGGTGAGCAACCTGGGCATGTTTGGTGTCGATCAGTTCGGGTCGATCATCTCGGCACCACAGGCGGCGGCGCTGGCGGTGGGTGGCATCCAGCGCACACCGATGTTTGATGGCGACAGCGACACGGTTGTAGCCAAAAACCTGATGAAGATCACGGTTTCGGTGGATCACCGTGCGCTCGATGGTGCGGATGCGGCCAGGTTTGCCGTCGAGGTCAAGCGGCTACTCGAACAGCCGATGGCGTTGCTGGTGGGGTGAGGGACGGCGGGGTGGGGCGGGTATGTACGGACGGCGGGCGGGGCGGGTATGTACGGACGCAGCATGCTGCGTCCCTACGGATCGCCCCCCGCCCTACGCCTTCGCTGTCTCGTGCCTGACGACATCATCCTGTACGCTGCCGGTCTCGAGGCCACGTACGATATCACTCATCGAGAGGATGCCGACCGGCCAGAAGCGGCCATCGTTGCGCTCCTCGACGACCACCAGCCGCTGGATTTTGTGCTTATTGAGCAGCTTGATCGCGCGGCTAAGCTCCATACCCGGCATACAGGTCACGACGCTGCGGGTCATGATCGTGCTGACGGGGCCCTGCATCGCGGCCTCATACGTCAGCCCGTTGCTCCAGGCACGCAGGCAGTCGGTCTGCGAGACGATACCTGCGAGTAGACCCGGCCCATCGACGACCACGAGCGCGTGAATACGGGCCGATTGCATCGCCTCAATTGCTTCCTCGACCGTCGATTCGATCCGACAGGAGATCACGCCGTGGTGCATCACATCGCTAACAAGTGTCTTCATTGTAGTATTCATCCTGTTCAACGGGCGTCACTCGCTACAGTATACCCGCTTCCGCTGTCGCTCGCAGTACCGGGAGCGTAACATCATGGCCGCTCCTTCGCTATCGCTCAGCCAGCCGGTGGCCAGCACATTGCTCGCGTGGTTTGCCCAGCACGCGCGCGATCTGCCGTGGCGCAAAACACGCGACCCCTACGAGATTCTGGTCTCGGAGATCATGCTACAGCAGACGCAGGTCGACCGGGTCATCCCAAAATACCTTGCCTTTCTCGGTCAGTTTCCCACACTCACCGCGCTCGCGGCAGCACCGACGGCCGATGTCATCCGCGCGTGGGCGGGGCTCGGCTACAATCGACGCGCGGTCAACCTGCAACGCACGGCGCAAACCGTGCTGCGCGACCACGGCGGCGTGTTTCCGCACGATGTCGCTGCGCTGCGCGCGCTGCCGGGCATCGGGCCATACACCGCTGGTGCGGTGGCGTGTTTTGCATTCGAACATGATGTGGTGTTCCTCGATACCAACATCCGCCGCGTGCTCCTGCGGCTGACGACCGCGCCCGATGCTGCCGCACCACCCGATGCCGCGTTGCTCGCTGCCTGGCAGAACGCTTTACCCGCAGGCGCGGGCTGGGCGGCCAATCAGGCGATTATGGAACTCGGTGCGCTGGTCTGTACCGCGCGTAGCCCGGCCTGCGCGCGTTGCCCGTTGCGCGCGTGGTGCGCCGATTATCAGGGGCGAGTGGCGGCCGACACAGCCGTTTTCAGCACGGCAATCCCAATACGGCGGGTGGCCGAGCGCAAAGAGGCACCGTATGCAGGTTCGACGCGGCTGTATCGCGGCCGGATCATCGCAGCACTACGCACGCTCGCGGTTGGTGAGACGCTGACGCTGGCGGCGCTTGGGCCACTGGTACGTGATGATTATGTCGATGAGCTGCACGACTGGCTGGCTGGATTGGTCGATGCTCTCGCGCGTGATGGCCTGCTGGTGCGCGCTGATGACGGTATACGGCTACCATAGCCGCACGTGAGAGGAATGAAATGCACTACTGGACGCACGCGATCGGTGAGCACGGCCCGGATCACTGCTTGTCGCTCACATTCGATGGTGGTTGCGCGGCTGAGTTGGTCACAGCAGTGCAAGCAAATGCGCCGATCGGCTTTTCACCCGTAGATGTCACACCGGCCGCCGGCGCCGATGTGCAACAACCAACGCTATGGTATGTGGACGAACAAAACGCCGCGCAGTTTGCTGCGAACCATACGGGGCAGGGAGCGCAGAATATCTGGGTGTACCACGCGATCATGGTGCGTGATACGATGCTGACGATCGAGCGCGGCTATGGTGGCTACACCAGCCAACACGATGCAGCCGAGACGCGGCTGGCGATCGACCTGGCGTGCGACACGCGGCTGACGTTGGTGCGCTGGGCGATCACGGCAGGCGGCGATGGCTACCCAACGCTGACGATTGCCACGGGCGACGGTGATGACTCATTGCTGCGCTATCTCGCGGTGTAACGGCAGACAAACAGGCTCGCAGGCCCATCAGAAGTGGAGCCAGAGCGGGTGGTCGACAAATG
>JAYUYF010000191.1:0-1882 GCA_043752605.1 Roseiflexaceae bacterium | reverse complement strand
GCGGGCTGTGCTCATCTGGCTGCAACAACAACATGCTGTAGCTGGCGATCCTGCGCGTGAGAAACAGATTGATCTGCGCCGCGCGATCTTCATAACCTACGGTGGCCGCCAACATCTGTGACAATTGCGCGATCAATTCGCTGGCGCGCTCGATCCGCTTGCGCTCGGTAATATTCTGTACAATGCAGCCAACACCCAGCACCCGCCCGTCCGCAGCGCGTACCGGGTAGTAGCTCACCAGCGCGTCCGCTACCCGGTTATCGACCTCGCTGTGAATTTCGACATCGGTGACCGCCACGCCGGTATCGAGCACGCGCCGCCAGTACTGCTCCCAGATCGACGCATACTCTGGCAAAATCTCGCGCGCGCGGTGACCAATGTGCGCCGCCACCGACAACTGGTTCATCGCCGCCAGGCTCGCGTTGATGCGCACAAAGCGCAGGTCGGTGTCCACAAGGGCAATACCAATTGGCGCTTCCGTGATCAGCAGATCGAGCTGTGCCAGCGTGAGTTCGCCGCGCACGTGCGGTGCCGCGCTGTCGGGTCGTACGAGGGTGAGTAACACCGGCGGCTGCCCGGCGAAGACCAGACAACTTGTCGTCAGCAGTACCGCGATCAGGCTACCATCTGCCCGCACCAGCTGACACGCACAATCCGGATCGGTGGCCTGGCCGTGGCGTACCGCGTGCTGGTAGGCCGCCACCCGCAGTTGGTCGTCGGGCGCGATCACCGGCGTAGCTGCTGCATCACGCGCGCTCAGCAGCGCCGCCAGCAGGCTATTGAGAATCCGGGTGCGGCCGTCGGTCGCTTCGATCCATCCTGCGACGCGTAACTGTACCAGCATCTGCCCGGCAGAACCGTTGATCAGCATCTGCACTACGTCAGAATCGATCGTGTCTGCTGTGCTCAACGATGGTCTGACGATGCTCGACACAGTGATCGGCTCCTGATTTGTACACGCTTGACACAGAGAGGCGCAGTATACCATACCGGCACAGACGTGACAATTGTGTTATCTGGCACAAATCTTGCGTACCACTTGTGTTGTACGAAATGTCCCCAACATTTGTTCTCCAACGATTTTTTATGATGATTTGCCCGTTTCTATCGAAATAAACACATATGTATCGGTAGACGGTATTGAAGGAAGGCAATCGAGATGCACTCTACATCTGTCAATTCGCTCGATGCGGCGTCAGCGCGATTCACGCCATCATCGCTCGCGTTATTTGCGCGCGGCGCGCTGGGCCTCGTGGCTGCAGCACTTCTGACACGCCAGCCAGCCAATCTTGTGCTACGGGTCGTCACACGCACCACTGGTGCGGCGCTGGCGGCAGCGGCGGTACGGCCCGCGCTTCTGCAGAACTTGAGCACAGAATTGCACGCCAGCGCCCGCGCGGTGATCAATCGCAGCGCGACTGATCTGATACAACTCCTCGCCCACCCCGATACGCTGCCATTGCCACTCGGTCGGTTGCGTACGGTCGATGTGAATACCGCCGGTGCCTGGCGATTGTACGTTGAGCTACGCCCGCACACTGTGATCGACTGGGAGATGCGTCTCCAGCTAATAGAAGACACGCGCGTCGTCTGGCAGCGCGATACAGGTTTGTTGCCATATACACTGACCGCACATGTTGCGTCGATGCGCGTCGGCAGTGGCACTGAGGTCGCGCTCGACTGCCAGTATCGGGTACCGGGCGGCGCGCTTGGTGATCTGGTGCTGCGTGCACTCGGTATGCATCCCGCGCTCCTCATGGGTGACGTGCTGCGGCAACTGAAGCAGATGCTCGAGACCGGCCAGATTACCACCGCCGCGACACAACCCGCTGCCGCACCAAAAGCACCTGCGGCGTTTGCGGCACCGCCGCCCCCCAACCCC
>JAYUYF010000190.1:0-4968 GCA_043752605.1 Roseiflexaceae bacterium | reverse complement strand
TACTGGCGCTGGTCGAATCGTTTGGCTCCGATCACGTCCGCATGAGCCTCGACACCGGCCACGCCTTCCTCACCAACCGGATCGGCGGCCCGCCGCCCGACCAGTGGGTGCGCGCCGCCGGGCGGTTGCTCGGCCACGTGCATCTGCAAGACAACGACGCCAATCTCGACCGCCACTGGGCACCTGGTGATGGCGGCATCAACTGGTATGCGCTGTTTGATGCGCTGGGTGAGCTGAGCCACACGCCGCGCCTGATCCTCGAGATTCGCGAGAAAGCTGGCATCGCGCGCGCGGCGGCCTGGCTCGCGGCGCGTGGGCTTGCGCGTTGAGTGGTGTAATGATGATCCGTAACGATCTCGCTCCCTAATCAGGATTTAATACACAATTATTCAACGAATAATCCAATCGGGCTAGGCTAAGACTATCGCAAGAAGAATTGAACGATGTGGTGTACCAGCGTCGTGTGCGCCGCCGAAAGATCGTGTGATGAGCCTGCTGGAGATCAAAGATCTGCGTGTTGTGTATCCGAATGGTCTCGAGGCGCTTAAGTCGATCAGCCTGACGGCCGAACGCGGCGAGATTATCGCCGTCATCGGGCGCTCGGGGGCCGGAAAATCGACGCTGCTACGCTGTATCAACGGCTTCCAGCGGCCGTCATCGGGCACGATTCTGCTCGATGGCGAAGATATCACGCTGCTCAACGATGCCGGGTTGCGCCGCGTGCGCTGCCGGATCGGCTTTATCTGGCAAGAGTACAACCTTGTTGACCGGCTGCCGGTGATCACCAACGTCCTGACCGGGCGTTTGGGCTACAACCAGGCCGGTACCAGCCTGCTTGGCTATTTTGGCCGCGCGCACCGCGAAGTTGCCGTGCGCAATCTCGAACGCGTCGGCCTGCTCGATCGCGCCTACCAGCGTGCAGACAAGCTCTCGGGGGGCGAGAAGCAGCGGGTGGCGATCGCGCGCGCGATCTCGCAGGAGCCCAAAGTCGTGCTGGCGGATGAGCCGGTGGCCAGCCTCGACCCCGAGCTTGCCGTGCAGGTGATGGGTGACCTGGCGCGCGTCGCCCGCGAAGACCAGGTGCTGACGATGATAAATATCCACCACGTTGCGCTCGCCACCGCATTTGCCGATCGGGTGATCGGAATCGCGCGCGGCGAGGTGGTGTTTGATGGCGCAGCCGGCGATCTCACCGATGCCGTGCTCGACCGGGTGTACCGTTTTGACCGTATCAATAACGCAGATGCAGCGGTGCACGAGCGGCAGGTCTAGGAGTATTTGCGATGGCGACCGAAGTGACATCCACACCCACGCCGCCGCCCGTGATGACACGCGAGGCGTTTCGCGAGCGGCTCTACCGCCCGTTGCCGCAGATCGGGCTGCGCACAATCATGACGATCATCGTGCTGCTGCTTGTGATCGCGTGGGGCGTCGAGGGCACCAACGCCAGCCCGGCGACGCTGGTCGAGGGTATCCCTAATATTGCCGATTTTATCAGCCGCCTGTTCCCGCCAAAATTTGACCCGGTCACGCGTGCGCTCGATGTGCCCGCGCCGCTTCAGGGCTGGCTGGGCGCGCGTGTGGATGTGACGTATCCGAGCATCTTCCCGTATGTGATCGAGACCATCCAGATGGCGATGATCGGCACGTTGCTGGCGATCGTGCTCTCGGCACCGTTCGGGTTGCTGGCTGCGCGCAATACCGCGCCGCACCCGTGGGTCTACAGCAGTACGCGTATGCTGCTCAATATCAATCGTGCGGTGCCGGATATTATCTTCGCGCTGATCTTTGTGGCGGCTGTCGGTCTTGGGCCGTTTGGTGGCGTGCTGGCGCTGGCGATCGGCTCGATCGGCTCGACGGGCAAACTGTATGCCGAGGCGATTGAGGCGATCGACCCGCGCCAGATCCAGGCCATCCGCGCCACGGGTGCGAACCGCTTGCAGAGCTTCCGCTACGGCGGCCTGCCACAGGCCCTGCCGCTGGTCGCTTCGTACTCGCTGTTGCTGTTCGAGCACAATGTGCGCTCAGCCACCATTCTTGGCCTGGTGGGCGCGGGTGGTGTCGGCTTTATCCTCAGCAAATATATCAGCCTGTTTCAGTATCGCGATCTGATGGGTGCGCTGATCTGGATCATCCTGATGGTCGCCGTGATCGACCGTATCAGCGATTATCTGCGCCGCAAAATAATCTAGGAGATCCTGCTTGCCCCTCCCCACCGGTGGGCGCGGGGTCGGGGGTGGGGGTATAGCGTACAACGTCGGGTATTCGGCTCGCACGGGCGGGCTTTGGATATCGGGGCGCGGGTTGGCTGCGCCTCGGAGACACTGGTGAGAGAAGACACGAGGAGAAGACAGATGACACGCTGGTACCGAACGACCACGCCGCTGATCGCCACCTTGCTGGTGCTCGCGGCCTGCGGTGGCACACCGGCCGCTGCACCGACGACCGCACCCGCTGCCGCCACTGTGGCCCCGGCTGCCACCGCAGCACCCGCTGCGACGACCGCACCCGCCGCGACGACCGCGCCGACGACCGCCGCCGCGACAACTGCACCCGCTGCGACGACCGCACCCGCTGCGACAACTGCCCCGGCTGCGACGACCGCCCCGGCCGCGAACGTCGACCGCACCGGCTGGCCCGAGAAGTTCACCGTCGGTTTCTTTGGTGGCGATGATGCCGAGCAGGTGCTCAAGGACAACGAGCCGCTGCGCGTCTTTATGGAAGAACGGCTCGGCATGCCGGTCGAGTTCTTCACCGGCACCAGCTACTCGGCCGTGATCGAAGCCATGCGCGCCAAGCGCGTCGACGCGATGGAAGTCGGCCCGTTCTCGTACGTGCTCGCGGTGCAGGAAGCCGGTGCTGAGGCGCTGGCGATCAGTACCACCGAATCGGTTGCTGAGGGCGAAAAGGTTGCCTACAACCCGGATGTGCCGCCACATTACTACAGCGCGATCATCACCAAGAAGGGTTCGGGCATTGCGACCTACGCCGACCTCAAAGACAAGAACTTTGCGTTCGTCGACCCGGCCTCGACCTCGGGTCACCTGGCACCAAAGACGCTGCTGGTGCAGAACAACATCAACCCCGACACCGACATGAAGACGGTGTTTGCGGGCAGCCACCCGACCGCCGTGCTGGCGATCTGGAACGATACCGCCGACGCGGGTGCGACGTTTGAGGGCAACCTCTACCGCCTGGCAAAGGAAGATCAGATCGAGTTCTGCAACTTCCCCGATAACGAAATCGGCAAGACACGCACAGCTGAAGAGATCAAGGCAGTCTACGACGCGTGCCCGGATGGCAATATCGTGATCATCGCCATGTCGGACGAGATCCCGAGCACGCCGTTTGCGGTGCGCAGCGACCTGCCCGACACCTTTAAAATGGCGGTCAAAGACTCGCTGCTGGCGATCAAAGACGATGCCGAACTGGTCGCGGCCTTTGGCAACTGGTACACCGACCCGTCGAAAGACATGGGTCTCGATACGCTCGACCAGTACTACAACTCGTTGCGCGATATCGCCAAATTGCTCAACCTCGACCTGAAGGAACTGGGCGGATAGGTGACGGGCGAGCGGGGCGTGGCCCCGCGCGTGACGGGCGAGCGGGGCGTGGCCCCCGCGCGTGTAGGGCCGAAGCATTCCGAGCGCGATGACTATCGCGCTCGGAATGCTTCGGTCATATGATATACAAGGACCCCCACCATGTGGATTACCAACATCGATATTGTCCTCCCCGACCATATAATCACGCGTGGTGCAATCCAACTCGATGGCCCACGGATTGTGGCAATTCAGGATGCCGATGCGCCCGCCACAAGCCACGAACGTGTGATTGATGGCCACGGCCTGACCGCGATCCCCGGCATCATCGATCTGCACGGCGATATGATCGAACGCGAGGTCGAGCCGCGCCCCGGCGCACGGTTCCCGCTCGCGATGGCGATCCACGAGCTCGATAAACGCCTCGCTGCCTGTGGTGTCACCACCGCATACGCCGCGATCTCATTTTATGGCGCAAACGATGACGAAGCCCTGCGCTCGGGTGCCCACGCGCAGGCGCTGGTGGCGGCGATCGTCCAACTCCGCGCGACGCTGCTCGTCGCGCACTTGATCCACGCGCGCTACGAAGTCCCCACGCCAGTCGTCGCCGCTGCGCTGCTACCGCTGATCGAGACCCGCCAGGTCGATCTGTTCTCGCTCACCGATCATACCCCCGGCCAGGGGCAATTTCGCGATGTCGAGCGCTTTATCGCCGCCACAGCCAAATGGCGCAACGCCGACCCGCAGCAGGTGGCGGGTGAGATCCACGCGCAGATCGCGACAATGCACGCAAACACCGATGTCTGGGATACCGCCGCCGCGCTGGTGGCGCTGGCGCGCAGCCAGCGTGTGCTGGTGGCCTCGCACGATGATGATACGCCCGCCAAGATCGACCGTATGCTCGCGTTCGGGGCGACGATCAGCGAGTTTCCGGTGACGCTCGAAGCCGCGCACGCGGCGCGCCAGCGCGGCATGTGTGTCGTGATGGGCGCGCCCAACGTGTTGCGCGGCGGCTCGCATTCGGGTAATGTCAGCGCACTGGATGCGATCGCGGCCGGTGCCGTCGATGCGCTGGCGGCCGATTATGCCCCCGCCGCACTGCTCCAGGCCGCATTCATCATTGCGCGCAATGAGGTATTGCCGTTGTACGCCGCTGTCAATCTGATCAGCCGCAATCCGGCGGTCGCGCTGGGGCTGCACGATCGTGGCGCGCTGGCGATCGGCATGCTGGCCGATCTCGTGCTCGTTGAGCCGGGCGCATGCCCGCGCGTGCGCGCCACCTTGCGGCGCGGCGTGCCGATCTACTGGGACGGCAGCATGGCGCAGCGGTAAACACTCGCGCAGGGTGCGTAGGAGACACGGCCAGACCGGATAGCCACGGATAGACCAAATACCCGCGATATGCTACCATCACTACGCGCTGGAC
>JAYUYF010000189.1:0-4973 GCA_043752605.1 Roseiflexaceae bacterium | reverse complement strand
GCGGGCCGGTGTAGCCGCTGGCGCGCAGTAATCGCAGATAACGCGGGTAATCCAGCGCGCCCTGCCCGGCCGCAACGTGCCCGCCACCCACATTGGGGCTGATGTCTTTGGCGTGCGCCAGGGCGATATCACGGCCGAGCAGCGCAAACGCATCGTCGAGGATCGCTGGCATCTCCGCCAGTTCGCCGGGATGCAACAGATTGGCAGCGTCGATCACGATTTTGACATACGGCGAACGCAGCGTATCGAGCAGATCCCGCGCTTTCTGCGCGCTGTCGACCACGTTGCTCAATTCGGGCTCGAACGCCAGCGTCACGCCAAACTCCGCGCCGATCGCCGCCACCTGGCCCGTTGCGTCGACCAGCTCCTGCCACGCGGCCGGGCTGGCGTTCTCCGGGTGCGCCCGCCACATATCGTGCGGGTCGCGCGTGCCGGTGGCGAGCGTGATCATCTGCGTGCCCAGCGCATCACACGCTGCGGCGAGCACGCGCAACCGCCGCATGCCCGCTGCGCGCAGCATCGGGTCGGGGTGGATCAGGTTGAAGGTGCCCGAGACCGCCGCCATTGTGATCGCGCGTGCGTGCAGTTCGTGCCGGATCGAGCGCGCCAGCGCGCCGGGGATCGCATCGGGCATGCTCGCGGGCCCGGCACAGACCAGGTTAAACTGCACCACGCGCAACCCGCTGTTGGCCACCGCGTCGAGCGTTGCTGCCAGGCCGGGTCGCGCAAAGGTTCTGGCGAAGATCCCGATCTCCACGCGCTACACCGCCCCCGTGGCAGCGGCACAACGCACGCGCTCGCCGGTCTCGGATGAGCGTGCGATCGCCACCAGCACGCGCATCGCCGCCAACCCGTCGTCCACCGTCGCACCCTGCTGTGGCACGCCGTGCAGCACGGTCTCGGCGAAGCCCTCGATCTGGCGTTTGTAGCTGTAACCATCTTCGCCGAGCACACGATGATACTGCCGGTCGGCGTCCGAGAAGCACTCGACGTGACTACTCTTGTGGTACCACGGCAGGTACGCGCGGCCGACGACGCTGCCGCCTTCGCCAAATACCTGGAACCCCTCCTCGAAATCGCCACGAATAGGAATGATTAGATCGAGATGACCGACGCTGCCATCGGCGAAATCGACCGCCACAAACCAGCACGCGCTGCCGCCCCGGGCGACATAACGCGCATGCACCTGCACGATCTCGCCGCCGAGGAATTGCGCAGTATCGACCAGATGGCTGCCGTGGGTCAGCAGGTAATAGCGCCGCCGGTCGGCCTTGGGGTCGCCTGCCGGGCGGCGCGCGTTGGCGCTCGTGAGCGGGATCGGCTGCAGGTTGTCGGTCATCGTATAGCGGTAGGCCGAATCGTAGTACCAGGCTTTGAGGCTCAGGATCTCGCCGAGCTGGTCGCGGATGAATTGCCGGGCGAACGCGATGCCGGGGTCGAAGCGTTTGTTGTTACCCACCTGGAGCACGCGGCCGCGCGCCTGTACCTCGTCGCGCAGCGTCATGCACTCCGCGATGCTCACGCCCAGCGGTTTCTCGACCAGCACGTGCTTGCCAGCAGCGATCGCGCGCCGCGCGAGCGGCACGTGGAACTGGTCGGCCACGCCGATGATCACCGCCTCGACCTGCGGGTCGGCGAGCAGGGCATCGTAGTCGGTGTAGGTCGCCGCTGGCCGATGGATCGCGGCGACCTGGACGAGCAGATCGGCGGCGGCATCGCAGATCGCGTACAACTCGGCATTACGCGCCTTGCGGATAGCATCGAAGTGGGCGGTCTGTGCGATTGGCCCGGCTCCAAGCACGCCAATACGCAACAGACGTGGGTCTTTTGCAATCATTTCAACCTTCCGAAATGCATCCTCAATGCGCTTGATCCTCGTCGTCCGGCGATCATGTGTAAGTATGTGAGCAGCGTGACAATTGCGCAACCGCGCCCGTTCATAGACAAGGAGCCCGAGACGCGGATAAGACGGATAGCATGTGCGGTTGATCAATCCGCACATGTGTGTTAGATTTTCCCGCACCCCGAAAGCGTGTACCGCATTCGCCGATGCCATGGTCACCGACAAATGTTGTATGGACATGTAGGGACGCAGCTGCTGCGTCCGTGCCACCCGGTCGTGGCGTGTCTGGGACGGCGTTCGGGCGGCGTCCGTTCCGCCCAGGATTGGGGGAGAAAGGATCATCCATGCAGGAATATATCGAAATCCGTGGCGCGCGCGAGAACAATCTGCAGAATGTTTCGCTCCGCATCCCAAAGCGTAAAATTACGATCTTCACCGGCGTGTCGGGCTCGGGTAAATCGTCGATCGTCTTTGATACGATCGCCACTGAAGCGCAACGGCTGCTCAACGAGAATTTTAGCGCGTTCATCCGCAACTTCCTGCCACGCTTTGCTCCGCCCGAAGCCGATGCGATCGAGAATCTCAGCATGGCGATTGTTGTCGATCAGAAGCGCCTGGGCGGCGGCTCCACGTCGACGCTCGGCACGATCACCGATATTGCTCCGATCCTGCGCATGATGTTCTCGCGTTTTGGCCAACCGTACGTCGGCTATTCCAACGCGTTTTCGTTCAACGATCCGCAGGGTATGTGCCCAGAGTGCAACGGGCTTGGGCGCAAGCTGGGTGTTCGCACCGCAGATCTGCTCGACACGACAAAATCGCTCAACGAGGGCGCGGTCTACGGGCCGATCATGTCGGCGTGGGAGCGCGATAGTTATGTGGCATCGGAGTTCTTCGACAACGACAAGAAAATTGCCGATTACACGCCCGAAGAACTCGATCTGCTGCTGTACGGCAAGGATCTCAAGTACAAGCTGCAGGTTGGTGCGAATTCGATGAACGCCACCTATCTGGGTGTGGTCGAGCGCTTCAACCGTTCGTACATCAAGCGCGACCTGAAGACGCTCTCGGAGCGCACGCAGAAGGCGGTCGAGCCGTACCTGACGATGCAGGGGTGCCCGCTGTGCCACGGCGCACGGCTGAGCCAGGCCGCGCTCGGCTGTCTGGTCGGTGGTTACAGCATTGCGCAGCTGTCGTCGATCGAGATCGGCGCGCTCGTCGCTGTCGTACGCCAGATCGACGAGCCGAGCGCCGCGCCGCTGGTTGCCACACTCAGCGAACGGTTACAACATCTGGTAGATATCGGGCTGGAATACCTGACGCTCGATCGCGAGACCGATACGCTCTCGGGTGGCGAATCGCAGCGCGTCAAGATCGTCAAGCATCTGGGCAGTAGTCTGGTCGATGTCCTGTACATCTTCGATGAACCGAGCGTCGGTCTGCACCCGCGTGATGTGCATCGCATGAACGAGTTGCTCCAGAAACTGCGCGACAAGGGCAATACGGTGCTGGTGGTTGAGCACGACCCCGACGTGATCAAAGTTGCCGACCATATCATCGATGTAGGGCCGCGCGCCGGGCGCAACGGCGGCACAATCGTGTATGAGGGCAGTTACGCCGGGTTGCTGGCATCGGGCACGCTCACCGGCACGCACTTGCAGCAGCATCTGCCGCTCAAAGAGCAGGTGCGCAGCGCAAAAAGCCAGTTGCCGATCGTCGATGCCAGCGTGAACAACCTGCGCAATGTCAGCGTCAGCATCCCGGTCGGCGTGCTGACGGTCATTACTGGCGTGGCTGGTTCGGGCAAGAGCTCGCTGATCAATCAGGTGTTCCTCAGCCAGCACCCGCAGGCGATCGTGATCGACCAGGCCGCCGTCGGCACGTCGACGCGCTCGAACCCCGCGACCTATACGGGTGTAATGGATGACCTGCGCAAGGCGTTTGCCAGCGCGAACAAAGTCAGCGCCGCGCTCTTTAGCTTTAACTCGAAGGGTGCCTGTGAGAATTGCCAGGGCCTCGGCGTGATCTACACCGATCTTGGCTTCCTCAGTGGCGTCAAGACGCCGTGTGAGGTGTGCGGCGGCAAGCGCTTCAAAGATGAAGTGCTGGCATACAAACTCGATGGCCGCTCGATCACGGATATTTTGGCGATGACGGTGCAACAGGCGCTCGATGCGCTGACCCAGAAGGAGATCGTGCGCAAGTTGCAGGCGATGCGCGATGTGGGCGTCGGCTACCTGACGCTCGGGCAACCGCTGAGTACATTATCTGGCGGCGAGTGCCAGCGCATCAAGCTCGCCAGCGAACTCCACAAAAAGGGCAGCATCTATGTGATGGACGAACCAACGACTGGCCTGCACATGTCCGACATCACGCACCTGCTCGAAGTCATGAACCGGCTTGTCGATGCGGGCAACTCGGTGGTCGTCATCGAACATAACCTTGATGTGATCCGCAACGCTGACTGGATCATTGATATGGGTCCTGAGGGCGGCAGTAAGGGCGGCAGCGTGATGTTCGCGGGCACGCCGCGCGCGTTGCTCGATGTACCTGAATCATTGACGGCGACGTATTTGCGTGGGAGGTAGGGCCGAAGCATTGTCGCGAGCCGCAGTTGCAATGCTTCGGCCCTACGAGATCCGCACCCCCACTACCAGATCCACCGCAGCCGCCACACCCGCGCCCATAATCATCGCCCACGAGAACCAGTTGTTGAACCGATACTCGGGATGCCTGCGCAACAACAGGTGTAACACGACATGGATGCCACAGAAAAGATTAAACCCGATCCGAAGCGGAATGCTCGCCCCACCGCCAAGCAGCCCGCCGAGGAGCGCCACGTAGAGTGGCAGGTGGAGCAGGGTGAAGAGCACGTAGGCGCGGGTGTCGTCGCGGATTCGGCGCAGCAATGGCAACATGCGCCACTCGCGTTGCCGCACCGCATCCATTTCGTGGGTCAACAGACAACTGAGCGCCACCAGCAGCCAGAAATTGTGCATGCGTGCCTCACCAATCATACATCACACACGTTGTGCGATGTGATCAGTGTAGGCGTGGAGGTGGTGCCAGCGCCACGAACAATGATGCCAAAGGGTGCCATGTAGCGGACGCCGCATGCGGCGTCCGCCCG
>JAYUYF010000188.1:0-4975 GCA_043752605.1 Roseiflexaceae bacterium | reverse complement strand
GCCGTCGCCGGGAGCGCCGTCGCCGGAATGGGCGTGGCCGGGAGCGCCGTCGCCGGGAGGGGTGTGGGCACATCAGCAGCGGCTGGTAGCGGGAGGACAAGCGCCAGGTGCTGGACGGTGCTGGCCTCAGGGGAAACCTGGACGGTATAGACTCCCTGCGCCGGATTACCCTGGCCCGCGCGCAACATGAGTTGCAATGGGTAGCTGCCCACTTCAACCCAGCGGTCATAATTGCCGTTGCTATCCGTTGTCACCAACTGGTCACCCACCAGAACCATCACGCCAGCCTGTGGCGCGCCGCTGGTCAGGTCGATCACGGTGCCGGTGACGTGGCCCATCGCCCCGGCATCGCCGCCGCTGCCACGGTTTGGCTGGCTGCCGGCGTCCGGGCGCGGCGAGGGTTGCGGCAGCGTCTGCGCGCGCACCGGCTGCGGCATCTGCGCGGGCACCGGGCCGATCGCCAGCAGCAGCGGCAGCGCGCCCCAGAGCATAATCAGTGTTCCTATGATGTGTCGTCGCATGGGTGTGTCTCCTGTTGAGGCGCGTCGCGATGCGCCTTGCTGGTCTCGGGGCCGAATCACGATCCGCCCTTACGGTTCGCGTGGGGCTAGCATCTCAGCGTCGAGCGTGGTCGTCTGCGATTGGCGCGCGCCGCTCACGGTGATCCCGCTGCGGCGCACCAGATTATTGGCCTCGCTAATCTCGTCGATCGCACCGGTGGCGACGCCCGGGTTCCAGCTGTCGACGAGCACGTAGATGTCGGTTGTCCCCGCCGCGAAGTTGCCACGCCAGCGAGTATTTTGCGCGCGGAAGCTGCTGGCATCGGATGTGAGCACGATCTGCTCGCCGGGTGCCAGCGCACGATCCACGTACCACGCGATACCGTAGCACGGGCGCAGGCCACACGCCGCATCCCAGCGCAGATTGGTAGCTGGTGCCTGGTTCGGGCTGAGATACAGATCGACCCAGAAGCCGGCCGCGGTGGCGGCGGTGCCCTGATTGCGCACCGTCACGCTGAGTTGAACGCGCGTCTCATCGCTGAAGACGCTGGTATCCGGGCTGAGCGCGAGCGTCGCCACGAGATCGGGGCGCGCCGGGCTGCCGTAGGTCAGCGGCAGGTAGCGCCGCCCGCCAACATCGATCATTACGACGACCGGCTCCGTTTGTGCGCTGCCATCACTGGCACGGTAGCTGAAACTGTCGCTGCCCGCAAAACCGCCCGTCGGGGTATAGACAAAGCTGCCGTCGCTCGCCAGCGTGAGCGTACCGTTCGCCGGGCCAGCCACCAGCACTGCCGTCAGCGGCTGGTTATCAATATCGCTATCGTTGCGCAGGACACCAGGCGCGGCGATGCTGAGCGCGGTGTTGAGCCGTGTGCGGTAGCGGTCGCTGGTGGCCAGCGGTGCATCGTTAACAGGGTTGACCAGCAGCGTCGCCAGCCCGCTCGCGCTGCTGGTGGCGCTGCGCGCACCGCTGTAGGTGGCGTTTGCACCGCTCATGCCGTTCATCCCCAGCGTCTGATCCCAGGCGCGGAAGCTCAGCGCCACACTACCGTTGACGTTGGCGGCAGGTACGAAGCGCACGCGCGTGGTGGCATCACTGGCCAGTAGTACGGCGCTGCTGTCGGAGACCACACCCAGCGGCTGCCAGGTCACGCCGTCGATCGCGTATTGCCAGGTGCCGCTGATCGTGCCGCTGATGCCGATCACGGCGATGCCCTGGAGCGCGCCGGTATCAGGATCGCTGATCGGGGCACCACCCGCACCACGCGCGAGCATCGCGCGCACCAGCGTGCCGGGGTTTGCGGCGGCTGGCGTATCCTCGTCGATCGGGTCGAACGCCTGCGCGCCACTGGCATCGAGCACGGGTGCGCTGTTCTCGCCCGAGACGGTCAGGTCGGCGGTGTCGCTGGCGGCGCTGTAGGCCGTCGTGCCACCCGTGACGGTGACATCGACACCCACCTGGCCGTTTGTACCGCTGCTCTGATCCCAGGCGTGGAACGTCAGCCCGGCCACGATTTCGCCATTGAAATCGACGTTTGGCACAAACCGCACGCGCGCATCGGCGGCGAGCAGCGTGGCGGCACCGGAGCTCAGGGCCCCAAACGCCGACCAACTCGTGCCCGCATTTGTCGAGAATTGCCAGCTGCCGTTGGTGGTGCTGGCCGCCACCACCGCGATACCCTCGATCGCGCCGCTGTCTACGTCGGTCACACGGTCACCACTCGCCGAGGCGAGGATCTGCGCCACACTGGTGCCGGTGTTATCGGCATCGGCGATGTTCTCGCCGATCGTCGCCACGCGTAGCGCGCCACTGGCATCGAGCACGGGAGCATCGTTGCTGCCCAGCACACTGATGCTGCGGCTGGCGCTGCCGGTGTTGGGCGCGGCGTCGCCATCGTTCACGGCAAAGGTCACATTTTTGGTCGTCGTCGCGCCACCCGCAAACGCCTGCGACGTGCTGGCGTACTGGATCTGGCGCGCGATCGCCTGCGCGGCCGCCGTAGTCGCGTTCGCACCACTGAAGCTGACGACCAGCGCACTACCCGCTGTACCGCCGCTGACCGTACCAACCGGATTGCCGCCCACTGATACCGTGCCCGCCACGACCGTCACACCAGCCCCATCGACGAGCGTCAGCGTGTCGCCCGCATCACCGCTGGCTATGGTGACGGTCAGCGAGCCGCCAGCAAAATCGGCGCTGTCGGCGTCGGTCACGGTCACACCAGTGTCGATCGCGACCGCTGTGCCATCTTCGGTGAAGCTCGCGGTCCCCACCGTTGTCGTCACCACCGGCGCATCGTTTACAAGCGTGACCGTGATCGTGATCGTCGCGGTGTCGCTCAGCGTACCATCGCTCACCGTGACATCAAGCGTGAAGCTAGTTGCGACTTCGACATCGAGTGCGAGTGCATCGCTGACGCGAATGATGCCAGTGCCAGCATCGACGGCAAACGCGCTCTGGCCGCTACCACCCGTCACGCTGAAGGTTGGGGCAGGTCCATCGTCGCTGAACACGATTGTGCCGACGATCGTACCACCCGCGCTGGCCTCGACGACGTTGAAGCTCTGGTCGCTCACCACCGGCGCTTCGTTGACATTCGTCAGCGTGATCGTGACTGTCGCGGTGCTGGTGTTGCTGCCATCACTGGCCTGCACGGTCAGAGTGAACGTCGGCGTGGTCTCACGGTCGAGCGGTGTCGCGTTGGCGACCGTAAGCGCGCCCGTAGTCGAATTAATCGTAAATGCACCGCTGCCGTTGCCGGCCGTGATGCTGTAATTCACGGTCGCCGCCTCGGGGTCGGTCGCGCTCACACTGCCCACCGTCGTGCCGTTTGCGCTATTTTCAGCCAGGTTGAAGCTGTAGGGCGCTGCTGCGAAGACCGGCGCTTCATCGACGTTGGTGAGTGTAATTGTGATCGTCGCGCTGGCGCTGTTTGTGCCGTCGCTGGCCTGGATGGTCAGCGTGAAGCCGGGTGTCGTTTCGAAATCCAGCGCGCTGGCAGTGGCGACGGTAATCTGGCCATTGCTCGCGATCGCAAACGCTCCACCCGTATTGCCCGCCGTGATACTGTAGGTCAGTGTCGCATTCTCGGGGTCGCTCGCGCTCACGCTGCCAACCACCGTCGCGTTCGCGCTATTCTCAGCCAGGCTGAAGCTCGCGGCGCTGATTGTTGGCACTTCATTCACGTTGGTGATCGTGATCGTAATTGTCACGACCGCCGAGTCGCTGGTGCCGTCGTTGACCTTGACGGTAAAGTTGCGACTGGTAGCGGCCTCGAAGTTGAGCAGGCTTGCGTCGGCCACCGTCACCTGGCCACTCGCAGAGACCGCAAACGCGGCATCGGCCGCCACCACGCTGTAGATCAGCGCCGCGCCTTCGGGGTCACTGGCTGCCAGTTGCCCAACGACCGTGCCGTTCGCGCTGTTCTCGGCGATACTCAGGGTTTGTGCTGCGATCGTCGGCGGCTCGTTGACATCAGTCAGCGTGATCGTGACCGTCGTGCTGCTACTGTTGCTGCCGCCAGTGGCCCGTACGGTCAGCGTGTACGTCGGCGTGGTCTCGCGGTCGAGCGCGCTGCTGCTGGCAACCGTAATCTGGCCGCTGGCGGGATCGATCGCAAACGCGCCGCCAGTGTTACCCGCCGTGATGCTGTAGGCCAGCGTGCTGTCGGGGTCGCTGGCGATCACCGTGCCGACGACCGTGCTGTTCGCGCTGTTCTCGGCAATGCTGAAGCTCTGCGGCGCGATCGTCGGCAGATCGTCGACGGCCACGACGCTGAGCGTCGTGGCGACCGGCGGGCTGCTGGCCACCCCATCCGATACGACGAACGTGATCGTGCGCGCGCTGGTTGTCGGGTTTTGCGAGCTATTGATGTAGCGCACGCTGCGCAGTGTGGTCTGGAAATCGGCCACACTCGCGGGGCCGGTCAGCGTGAGCACACCCGCGCTGTAGGTTACCGTAACGCCGCCGCTGGCCGTGGCGCTCAGGCTCTCGGCCACACCATCTGGCGTGCTGGTGAGCGTCGCGGTGGCGCTGGCGAGCTGCGGGCTATCGGCGTCGGTGGCGGTCAGCGCCGCCGCATCGACAACCGCCACCGCGCCACCATCCTCGGTGAAGCTGGCGCTGTATGCGGTGCTGGCATTGGCCGGGCCCGCGCCATCGAGATCAAGGGCGGGTGGCGCGTTGCCGAGCAATATCACAAAGCCATCATTGCTGCCGCCGTAGGTCGTATCGTAGGCACCCGCACTGGTGGGGAATGCGGCCGAACCAGTAAACCCGGCGAGGTAGATCCCTGCATTGCGCACACGTACGGCCTGCGCCTCATCGTTGCCCGCGCCACCGAGGTATGTGGCAAACAGCAGCCCATCGTTGGTCGCCAGATTTGCGCCAAACGCATCGCGTGCCCCACCGTAGCTCTGCAGCGAACCAAGCGCCGCGCTGGTGAAATCTGCCGAGCTCGTCCAGCCCGCGA
>JAYUYF010000187.1:0-1888 GCA_043752605.1 Roseiflexaceae bacterium | reverse complement strand
CTTCCCCAGACGTGCAAATCTGGCCCTGGTTGTTGCTTGATGGTGGCGACCTGCTCGGCAATGTCTTCGTTCAAAAATACTGACGGCTGCCATGTGTGAGACGTCATGGTATTCGAGGCGACATACTTGGTCGCTGTGTTGACACCCGGCCATGCGTCCGCGTGATGCGGCCAGTACGGTGCCCAGATTTCAAAAGTTTTGCGCCCTAACAACAGGTCGAATGGCATGTGCATCTTGTTGCGCAGAAGCGTTCCAAGCACCTCGTCGGAATACGGCGCGATCCAGCCGCCGTGCGCGAAGCCGCCGCTGGTATCTTCGTCTGGCCCGCCGGGGGCTTGAATGACACCGTCGAGGGAGATATGTTCGAGCACCGTAATGTTTCGCATGATTGCATTCCTCCAACAGCTGCCTTGCCAAGATAAGTATCGCATACAATCGCGCCGTTGCTGCTCCCCCTCGCCCGCACGCGGGAGCGGGGGCTGGGGGGTGAGGGTGCTTACGCTCCCCCTCGCCCGCGTGCGGGCGAGGGGGAGCGGGGGTTGCGGGGCCTCAGCGCAGGATGATCGGCGTGAAGATCCGCGTGCCGCCGCTGGTTGCGCGCGCCTGGGCATCCACCGCGAACGGCAGCGCGTTCGACGGCGCACCGTTGGCGTTGTGCACTGTGATGCTCGCCGTGCCCGCCGTGCGCAGTAGCGCGGCGTCGATGGTCGCATCGAGTGTGCTGGCATCGACGACGGTTGTCGGCAGGGCGCTGCCGTTCCAGCGCACCACGCTGCCCGCAGCAAACCCGCTTCCGCTCACCCGGAACGTGAGCGCCGGGCTGCCCTGTGGCGCGCTGTTCGGGCTGAGTGTTGCAATGCGCGGCACTACGCCAAACACTGTGGTCGCCCAGGTCTGCGGTGCGTCGGCGGCGGCGCGCGCTGGCCAGTTTTGCTGGCCGCCTGGCCCATCCTGCCCGACGAGCAGGCCGACCACTGCGTTCCAGCCGCCGATCTGGTCGGCATCGAGCGCCACCTCGACGTTCCACTGAGTTTCGTCGGCGCTGACGCGCGCGTCGACGCTGTTGGCGGCCGGGGTCTCGGCCGCGCCACCGCCACGGCGCACGCTCGCTGTGCCGTCCTGCGCGAAGGCGAAGCTCACGTCGCCCTCCTGAAGTGTGGCCTCACGGCTGTGATTGGTGTCGACGCGCAGCAACGCGTCGCCAGCGCTACGCGCCAGCCCGCTGAAGCAGGCAAACAGCCGGGTCTCGCTGCGCACGAGCTGCACGCTGCCGCGGCTGCCGTCGCCGAGTGCCAGATTCACGCCGGCGGCGTAGGCGTCGTCGTTGCACGCGCCATCGAGCGTCGGCGCGCTGCCCTGTGGTACGCTGAGCGCCTCGACGGTGAAGGTTGTCGTCGCCACGGCAGTTGTACCCTGCGCATCGCTGGCGGTCAGCGTCGTGGTGTAGCTGCCGGGTGCCAGGCCGCTCACGGTTGCGAGCGCGCCACTGCCAACCACCGCACCGTCGATGCGCCAGCTGAGCGCGGCGTCGGCCAGCGGGCCATCTTCGGCATCAATCGCGCCGCCGCGCAGCACGATCGCGGTTCCTGCGGCGAACGATGCGGCAGCGCCGGGGGCGTCGATCGCGACGGTCGGCGCGCGGTTTGCCACGCTGAATGCCGCCGAGGTCGCGAACGTGGTGTGGTAGCCATCGCTGGCGGCCACGCGGATCTGCGCGCTGGTGGTGTTGCCCGGCAGGTCGGTGATGTCGCGTAGCGCGATCGTGACCGTGTTGCCGCTCGCCGGGTTGGGGATGTTGGTGAGGATTGCGCGCCAGGTCTGGCCGTTGTCGGGCGTGTACTGCACGCTGTAGAGCAACGGGTCGTTGTCCGGGTCGCTCGCCTGCCAG
>JAYUYF010000186.1:0-4989 GCA_043752605.1 Roseiflexaceae bacterium | reverse complement strand
AAAGGCCAGATGGCGACGATCGGGCGCACGGCGGCGGTGCTCGAATCGTTTGGTATCAAACTCACCGGGTTTCTCGCGTGGCTCGGCTGGTTGTTTATCCATCTGATCGAACTCGTCGGCTTCCGCAATCGGCTGCTGGTGCTGACCAACTGGGCCTACAGCTATCTGACGTTCGACCGCGGCGCGCGGCTGATCACACGGCGCGAACGGAACCCTACGACCCCGCCTAACGTCTTAGAGACGGAAGGGGCCACCAGCCGGTCTTAACGGTGGCACAGGGATACATGCGAACACTTGTGATCACGCTCGGCGTAATGTCCATCCTGACCGCCTGTGGCGGCGGCGCACCTGCGGCAGTATTACCCGCCGCCACAGAGCTCGCCGCAGCAGCGGAGAACACGGCAGCTCCGGCTGCCACCGCAGCCCCGCTTGCTCAATCGACAAGCACATCCACAGCAACCGATCTCCCCGCCGCCACGACGGTGCCGGTCGGATCGCCCGCTGCCGATCCGGCAGCCACGCTGGTGGCACAGCCGATCGCGGCTACCCCGGCACGCCCGGATGCTACTACCGTGGGCGAGGTTCCCGCTGAGGTTATCCGTAGTATCAGCAGCGATCTCGCACGCCGGTTGAACATCAGCGATGCTGCCATCCAGGTGGTCGGGGGCGCGGCCATCCAGTGGAGCGATGGCGCGCTCGGGTGCCCACAGAAAGACGTCAACTACACGCAGGCGATCGTCGATGGGTATCAGGTCATTCTTGCGGCGGGTGGCCAGGAGTACGATTACCGGATTGGCGAGCGTGGCGCGTTCGTGCTGTGCGAGCAGCCAACGCGGTAGGCAGTGTAGGGACGCCGCGTGCGGCTGTCCCTACACCACCCGCACCCGCCCCTCGTCGCTCGGTTGCCAACCCTGCGCACGCGGCCCCACACCCCACAGGTTGTCTGGCGCGTAGAGCGCGAGCCACGGCGCATCGTCGTGAACGAGCGCCACAATGCGCGCAAAGCACGCCGCGCGCGCGGTGGCATCGGCGGTGGCGGCGGCTTGATCGAGCCGGGTGTGCAGGGCGTGGTTGTGATAACCCTGCCACCAGGGGCCCATACGGCGCGCATCGAGCTTTTCGCATAAGACACGATAGGTGCTTGGCGGGCTCGAATCAAACACACACAGATCGCCAATCTGCTTGGCGCGCACCATCTCGGCGTAGCCGGGGCGATCCTCGTGGATGCGCAGCGTACAGATAACACCAACCTGCGCGAGCATGGCAGCGATCCGCTCCGTCAAGATGATCGACTCATCCGGGAAGCGCGCGGGCAGGTCGATCGTCAGTGCCAGCCCGTCGGCATATCCCGCCTCTGCCAGCAGCGTGCGCGCCGCCACTGGATCGTGGCGGTACGGCGCGAGCGCGTGGTCGGCACCGCGATGGCGCATCGTCACCGGGCCAGCGATCGGTTGCGCACGCCCGTCCATGATCTGGGGGTCGGCGATCAGCGCGAGCAGATCGAGCGCCAGATTGAGCGCGCGGCGCACACGCGGATCGACACACGGCCCGGCGAGACAATTGGCCATGCAGATCACGCACAGATAGCTGGTGCGGCGCTCGACGACACCACCCGCAGCGATAACTGCCGGGCCCGCAGCAACAGGCAGATCCACCACGATATCGGCACCGCCCGTCAGCAGCAGCCCACCGCGCCGTTGCGCATCTGGCTCGGCAATAAAGCGCAGCCGTGCGGCAGGCGGCGTACCCGCCCAGTGTTCGGCAAAAGCCGCGAGCTCGATTTGTCCCTCGTGCGCCGCCACCAGCCGGTACGGCCCACTGCCCACCGCCTGCGCGGGCAACCCGGCAAGCGCGTGCGCCGGGACGATCGGCACATCGACCAGCAGATCGAGCAGATCGGCAAGTGGCGCGGCCGTCATGATCGTCAGCGTTTGCCCCACAGCAGCAAACTGCGCGCCGACAAAATACGCCGCCAGCACACCCTGCGTGCCAAGCTCGCCCGGCAGATCGGGAGCGATCGCGCGCTGAATCGAAGCCAGCGCGTCAGCGGCCGTCAGCGTGCTGCCGTCGTGGCAACGGATATTCGGGCGGAGTGTGAAGGTCCAGCGTTGGCAATCATCGGCCATTGTGTACGCTGCAGCAAGCCACGCGATCCAGTCGCCCTGCGCATCGCGGCGCACCAGTGCATCGTAGAGGCTATCGATGATACTGCGGCGGTCGCGGATATCCGAGAGGATATGTGGATCGGCGAGCCGTACGGTGGGCTGCACGACGGTCAACAGGTCGCTGGGAGCGATCGACATCGGCACACCTCCGGAACATGTACGGCTCCAACCTACTGCGCCCCCACCCGATACCCCCGGCTGTTCGCGGTGCCGGAAAAGGCGATGCCCGGCGATGCGCGTTACGGCGCAGGGGGAAACAGTGCTTCGATCCAGCCGCGCCAGTTGGCTGGCTGCGTCGCTAGCGCGACGACCGCAGGCACAGGCTCGGCCACCACTTGGGGTGCATCAGCGATCGTGGGCAGGATCACGATATCACCCGGCCGCGCGTAGATCAGCAACTCGCGCGCGGCCTGCTCAGCGTAAGCAGGCGACTCAGCGTACTCGACGCGCCGCGTAAGTTCATCGCGGGTCGCCTGAGCGGTGGCGACTTCGAGTGCCATCGCCGCGCGGCGGCGCTCGATCTGCGCCCCCGTGATAACCGATGTAACAAAGCCAACCAGCATCCAGAACGACACCAGCACCATGCCAAGTGCCAGCAGCCGCGCACCCGAGCGGCCAAACTGAAACGATTGCGCAGCGCGGGCCACCGCCGCTCGCCGCCGGGCCATCAGCTGCCCGCCGCAGTGCGGATCGGGGCCTCGAGCAGCAATGGCTCATCGACGTTCGAGGTCATCGCACTCTGACCGCGGAACAGGCCACCCGGCTCGATATGCAGCGAACCGGTGATGATATCGCCCCACATCTTGCCCGTCGGCGAGATCTCGAGTTGCTCGAGCGCCGTCACTTCACCCTTGACCGCACCGGCGATATGCACATTTTGCGCCTTGATCGTCGCGACGACGCGGCCCGTCTCGCCCACAATCAGGTTGCCTACCACTTCGATATCACCCTCGACGGTACCATCGATGCGAATATTACCCGCCGATTTGACCGTGCCGACAAAACTGGTATTTTCGCCGATCACCGTCTCGGGCTTACTTGCGACCGTGGGCACCGCTAGCGTCTGCGCGCGCGTCGTGCCGTTTGTCCGATTACCAAACATCAGTGCTCCTTTGGGACGGCGCATCCGCGCACTGGCAAAGACCAGCGCGGCGGCGCGCCGACGTTCACCAACATTATACGAGACACATGCGGCAGGCGCAAACGCGAGGCTTCTACTCAGGCTCGGAACTCGGCCATCCCAACGTGCGCAAAAACGTGCGATCCTCACGCGTGAGCGCCGCGCGGGGTAGCAGATCGGGGCGGCGGGCGAGAGTCCGCGCCAGCCGTTGTTGCCTGCGCCAGCGCGCAACCTCGGCGTGATGCCCGGAGGTCAGCACGGCAGGAATCGGCCGATCCTCCCAGATTGCGGGGCGCGTATAGTGCGGATATTCCAGCAGCGAATCGCCGTGCGATTCTTCGGCCGTCGAGGCCGCGTCGATCACCCCCGGCACCAGCCGAGCAACGGCATCGACGAGCACCATCGCCGCGAGTTCGCCGCCGGTCAGCACGTAATCGCCGATCGAAATCTCGCGATCAACACACGCCGCGCGCACGCGCTCGTCCAGCCCTTCGTAGTGGCCGCACACCAGCAGCAGCCGCGGCAACTGCGCGAGTTCGGTGGCGATCGCCTGCGAGAAGACCTCGCCATCGGGCGTCAGCAACACCACTGGTGCGGGCTCGGCCTCGGTCTGGACGCTACGGATCGCACGCGCCAGCGGCTCGGCTTTCATGACCATACCCGCGCCACCACCAAACGGCGCATCGTCTGCGGTGCGATGCCGATCGAGCGCGTGGTCGCGAATATCGTGCAGTACGATCGCTATTCGGCCAGCCTGCGTGGCGCGTTTCAGAATACTTTCGGTGAGCGGCCCGGTGAACATCGCCGGGAACAATGTCAGGATATCAAATCGCATGGGAACATTTTAGCGTAGTAAACTGGGTTGCGTCCAAGCCCTGCATTGCAATGCCCAAAACGACATATGTCGTGTGGCCATAGCCGCAGCGATAGCCGTACCCGTGTGATTGTTTCATCGGCTCCCCCGATCATCATGCAAGAACGCTTCGAGCACAACCCCTAGCAGCGACGGGGGCGGCGCGTTGTGCGTATAGACGGTATCCGTAATCTTCGAGTTTGCGTGCCCCAGACCCGCCGCAACGGTATCGATCGGGGCCCCGGCTTGCTGGGCCAGCGTCGCGGCCGTGTGCCGGAACCAATGCGGGGTTAGCTCCATAACGCCGATCGCCGCCCCGAGCCGTTCAATCAGTGTCCGCAGCCGCTCTGCTGTGCAGATACGCCCATCGGCGCGCCGTAACACGAAGTCTGCGGCGGCCGGGGGGCGTGGCGTGCCGGTAGCGTCACGCAGCGCGGTGTGTTCCTGGTGATACCAGGCGAGCCGCCGGGCCAGATCCGCACCCAGCGCGATCGCCCGACGGCTGGTACTGGTCTTCGTCACGGCGGTATGCTGCCATCCCCCCGCTGGGGCCCGTGCCAGCTGGCCCGCGATGCGCAGCTGTGGCACCGGCCCCGCGAGGGTGAGATCGTCCCACCGCAACCCGCATGCCTCGCTATTGCGCAACCCGAGCAAGAGCAGCGATACCACCACGGGCGCACGCGGATCGCGATCGGCGCGTGCGGCCGCCGCCAGTGACCGGCATTGATCGAGTGTCAGCGCCTGGGGGGTGCGTACGGTGCGACCCACCGGATCGAGCAAGAGCCCGCGCGCCGTCAATAAAACCTACGCCGATGGCACCATGAAGACGTTGCGCGTGCCGCTGCAATACG
>JAYUYF010000185.1:0-5001 GCA_043752605.1 Roseiflexaceae bacterium | reverse complement strand
CCTGGTGGCCGATCACCGCGCTGCCGCACCGGCTCTCGCTCTCGATCCCGACCGAGGTGGTGCGCGCGCTGCTGGACGCGATCCTGGCCGAACTCGCGCGCGCGGGGTTCTCGGTCGTGGTGATCCTCAGCGGCCATTATGCGCAGGGCCACGAACTGGTGCTCATGGATGCCGCCGAGCACGCGCTGGCCGCACACGGGCTGCTCACGCTGGCGGTGCCGCCGCTGGCGCTCGTCGATGAACAGATGCTCGACCACGCCGCGCAGTGGGAGGTGGCCCAGTTGCTGGCAATTCAGCCGCGGCTGGTGCATCTGGAGGCGCTCGACCACATCGTGTTGCACCCCGCCCATACCGCAGTGCTCGGCGATGACCCGCGCGGCGCGACGGCCGGCCAGGGTGAGGCGGCGATCGCGCTGGCGACCGAACGACTGGCGAGCGTGGTGCAGACACTCCTGCGCGGCGATAGTGTCGAATCGTTGCAGCAACTGTACACGACCCGCCGCGCCGGTTATGCACGTTATGTCGAACAGTATTTTCGCGGATCGTGGGAAGAGGCGATCGACCGCTGGTGGCGCGAGCGGTGCGCGACGCCATGAGCACGCGGCTCCGTGATGCTACTGCGCTGGTCTGCGCCGCGCTCGGGCTGCTGCTGCTTGCGGCAGCATTACCCGGGCTGACATTTGCGCCGAATCGGCCGCTCACCGATCTGCTCGGCCTGATCAACGCGCCTGCGGTCGGCGGCGGCCCGACGGGCGGGTTCCCGCTGCTGCGCTACATGGTGCTGCTGTTCTGGCTGCTGCTGGCGGTCGCGGTGGTCATCAGCCTGATTGTGCCGTCGCTGCGGCGATTTCTGTTCACGCGCATCGCGCTGCTGCTGGTGTTTTTGCTGGTGGCCGGGGTGCTGTTCGACACACTTGGGCCGCTGGTGGCGGGTGGTGGTGCGGGGATTGGTAGCAGTGCCGAGGCCCCACCCGCGCCGCCCAACGATACGCCCCCCGCCGCCACCGGCAGCCGCCCGCTACCCGCCGCTGGTGCGCCGCCCGGGTGGCTGAGCACGCTGGTAGGTGCGCTTGCTGCGGCCGGACTGGCGGCGCTGGCGATCTGGGTTGCACGGCGGCGGCGGCCCGCGCGTGCGGCACCGGATGCGCGTGAGTTGCTGGCGGATGAGGCGCAGCAGGCGATTGTGGCGCTCCAGCGTGGTGCTGATCTGCGGAGTACCGTGCTGGCGTGCTATGAATCCATGTGCCGGGTGCTGCGCCAGGAGCAGGGGCTGGTGGTCGATACGACCATGACCGCGCGCGAATTCGAGCTGCTGCTGGCAAAAGCTGGTGTCGATGATGGCGCGGTGCATCGGCTCTCGCGCTTGTTCGAGCGCGTGCGTTATGGCCGTGGCGCGCCCGATGCGGCGGCGGCTCAGGAGGCTGAATTCTGTTTGCAGGCGGTGGTGGCCGCCCACGGCAGCCGCACGTGAGCCGCCGCAACATCGCGCTGATTGTGATCGCTGCGCTGCTCGGCGGGCTGGTGCTGCAACGGGTTGCGAGCGGTGTGTTGCAGCCACTGTTTGCCGTCGGCTGGGTCGGCGGGCTGCTGACCGAGGTGATCGGGCAATCGCTGATCTGGGGCGTGGCCGCGATCGTTGCGGGCATCGCGCTGCTGCGCGCGATCTTCCCGCGCGAGATGCGGCCAGTGCGCCGCGACCCGCCGCCGCCCGAGCGCACCCGCGAACAGGCGATCGCACGACTGGTGAACCAGGCCGGGCGTGATGGCTACGCGCGCTGGCGGCTGGCGCACCGGCTCGCCGAACAGGCCACCCAGGCGCTGGCATTGCGCGATGGCCTGACCGCCGATGCGGCGCGCCAGCGCTTACAGCAAGACGCCGCGCCACCCGATCTGCATAGCTATTTGCAGGCCGGATTGCGCCAGTACGAAACCGGCCGCGGCCGGTTGCCGATCGCGGCCGATGACGCGCCGCAACGAGCCGCAGACTGGATCAGCTCGCTGATTGAAGACAAGGAGCAAGACCGTGCCGCTTTCGATCGTTGAGGTCGCCGACCGTGGTGACCGGATCATCGCCGAGGTCGAGCGCGCGGTCGTGGGCAAACGCCCGCTGCTGACCACGCTGCTGACCGCGCTGCTCGCGGGTGGCCACGCGCTGCTCGAAGATTACCCGGGGCTGGCGAAGACGCTCACCGCGCGCAGTTTTGCCAGCGCGCTCGGGCTCGCATTTCGTCGCATCCAGTTCACGCCTGATTTACTGCCGGGTGATATTACCGGTGGCTACGTGCTCGATCGCGCGAGCGGCAACTTTGTCCTGCGCCCCGGCCCGATTTTCGCAAATGTGGTGCTGGCAGATGAGATCAACCGCGCGTCGCCGCGTACCCAGAGCGCGCTGCTCGAGGCGATGCAGGAGGGGCAGGTGACGATCGAGGGCGAGACGCTGATGCTGCCCGATCCGTTTGTCGTGCTCGCGACGCAGAATCCGATCGAGTATGAGGGTACGTTCCCGCTGCCGGAAGCGCAACTCGACCGCTTTCTGGTCAAACTCGCGGTCGGCTACCCGGCGGCCGCCGAGGAGCAGGAGATCCTCCAGCGCCGCATGGATCGCGCCAGCGATGCGCTCGTGCTCAATGCTGTGACCACACGCGATGAGTTGCTGGCCATGCGCGCTGCGATCGAGACCGTCCACGTGGATCCTGATCTGGCGGGGTATATGGTGGCGCTGGCGGCGGCGACGCGCAAGGATCGGCGGGTGGCGGTGGGGGCCAGCCCGCGCGGATCGCTGGCGCTGCTCAAGCTCGCACGCGTGCGTGCGGCGCTCGAGCGGCGCGATTACGTGCTGCCGGATGATATCAAGGCGCTGGCACAACCCGCGCTAGCGCACCGTCTGATTTTGACCCCCGAGCACTGGATGCAGCGCCGCGCGGCGGATGAGGTGGTGGCTGCCGCGCTGCAGGCCACACCCGTGCCGGTGGGAGCCAGCCGATGAACCGTGCGCCGCTGTTGTGCCTGCTGATCGGCGGGCTAGCGGTGCTGGGCATGGTGCTGCGCGATGGCGGGCTGCTGGCGCTGGCATTGCCGCCGCTGGCGTACCTGGGCGCGGGGTTGCTGGCGCGCCCGCAGCCGCCGCAGGTGCGCGCCGCGCGCACGCTCTCGGCCACCTGCGTGTCCGCCGAGACACCCGTCGATGTCGAACTGGTGCTGACCAACGACGGGCCACTGCCGGTCGATGTAGCGCTGCACGATACGCCGCCGTCCGATCTCGCGGTCGCTGGCATCACCCACGTGCGGGGCATCGTGGTGCCGGGTGGCGAGCTGCGCACCAGCTACACGCTCAGCGGCAGCCGCGGGCGGCACCGGTTTGGTGCGGTGCAGGTGAGCATCAGCGAGCCATTGGCGTTGTTTGCGCATCAGCAGGAACTCGAGGTGAACGACGAGTTGCTGGTGCTGCCGCCGGTCGCACGGCTGCGCAGCGTGCCGATTCGGCCGCGCCGCACCCGGCCGGTCGTCGGCCCGACTCCCGCGCGGCGGGCGGGCGACGGCATCGATTTCTTTGGCGTGCGACCATACCGCACCGGCGACCCGCTGCGGCGGATCAACGAGCGCGTCAGCGCGCGCTATGCGCCGGCACTGTTTGTCGACGATTTCGAGCGCGAGCAGGCTGCCGACGTGGTGCTGGTGCTCGATGTGCGGCGCGGCGATCCGCAGGCGATCGTGCTGCCGAGCACGTTTGCGCGCGCGGTCGAGATGACGGCGGCGCTGGCGGCAGCGCTGCTCGATCGCGGCCATCGGGTGGGGCTACTGCAGTACGGTCGCTCGCTCGACTGGATCGTACCCGGCTATGGCCGGGTGCAGCGCGAGCGGGTGCTGCGCGCGCTGGGCCGCGCCGAGCTCCACGTCAGCGAAGTATTCGACCGGATCGAGGCGCTGCCGACGCGGCTGTTTCCGGCGCGCGCACAGATCATCCTGGTGAGCCCGCTGCACGGCGATGAGCCGACGCTGCTGACGCGGCTGCGCGCGCGCCGCTTTGAGGTGCTGGTCGTCAGCCCGGCACCGAGCGATGTGGTGACCGGACTCGCCGCACAGATAGCGGCCACCGAACGCACGCTGATGGTGGCGCGCGTGCGCGCTGCGGGTGTGTTTCTGATCGACTGGGCGGCGGATCGCACCGCCGCCGAAGCGCTCGACCGTGCGCACCTGGGCTGACCGGGCGGCCGTGGCCGCCACGTTATTGCCGGCCGTGGCGCTCGCCGCACGCGGGCTCTGGCCTGCCGCGCTGGCGGTGATGGCGGTGGGCGCGGTGTGGCTGGCGCTGCGCGCGCGGCCCGCGCTCTGGATCGCGGATATCGCGCTGGGCGCGCTGGTGCTGGCGGCGGCGCTGCTGGCGCGCACGGGTGCTGGCGTACTGGCGGCAGCGGCAATTACGCTGGCGATCGTCGCCTGGGATCTGTGGCGGCTCGCGATCACGCTGGCGGCGGTCGAGGTGCGTGATCCCGCGCTGCTGACGCGCGGGCATGTGCGGCGGCTCGCGATCGTGGCGGGCGTAGGCTTTGGTGCAGCGGGATTTGCCAGTGTGCTGCGCGTGGGCATGGGATTACCGCAGGCGTTGCTGGCGCTGCTGCTGTTTGTGATCGGGTTACTGGCGATCATCGCCCGCGTGCGATAACACGGAGATCGTATGCCATTACGTTTTGCGATTCCATCGAAGGGCAGCCTGTACGATAGCACGATCGTGTTTCTTGAATCGTGCGGGTTGCGTGTCTCACGACCCAATCCACGGCGCTATACCGCCGCCATCCGCACGCTGCCCGATGTCGAGGTGTTGCTGCACCGCGCGCACGATATCGTCACCAAAATTGCCGATGGCGAGATCGACATGGGTATCAGCGGGCTCGATCTCGTCGAGGAGTTGCGCGGCGATAGCGACGACCCGCTGGTGATCATCGAGGATCTGGGGTTTGGTGGTGCCGAGCTGGTGGTGGCGGTGCCCGAGACCTGGATCGA